>NZ_JAJNRF010000010.1:0-108509 GCF_022228075.1 Halorhodospira sp. 9628 | reverse complement strand
AGTCATAGCGCACTCCGGCGAAGATCTCGCGCTGGGTGAACTCGAACAGATCGATGTTCGACTGCTTCTCGCGCACGGCGCCCTCGGTGAAGGCGGTGAACCCGGAGTCCCCCAGGGGGTGGGTCAGTGCGCCCCGCAGTTCGTAAGTGGTGGCGCGTTCGGCGCCGTTGTCCTCGTCGGGGAAGGCCGCCAGGGTGGAGCGGGCCTCCCGGGCGCGCTCGTGGGAGGCGGTGGCGGTCACGCTGGCCGTGGTGTCCTCGAAGAAGGCCCGCTGGAGGCCCAGAAAGCCGCCGGCACGGGCCTTGGTGAACTCGTCCTCGTCGGCGGCATCGTACGAAGTGGCGACTCCGGCGTAGAACAGCAGTGCGCTCTGCGGATCGAGCACGTGCAGCGAGGTGGCCGAGGCGCCCAGGGTGAGCGCATCGCGGTCGTCGTTGTCGTAGTCGGCGTAGGCCAGCTGCCCCTGCACCCGCAGCTGCCGGGTCGGCCCCCGGGGCAGGACGGCCTCGGGGGCGAAGGCGAGTCGAGTGCGGAACGAGTCGCCATCGAGCCTCGTGTGCCGCAGTTCCAGTGGCACCCGATAGGAGCGGCCCTCGGAACCCTCGAACGCCAGTCCACCGCGCAATCGTGCCTCGGTCTGGTCGGCGGCGCTGACGTCGCTGTGGCGACGGTGCTCGATCTCGCCCAGGTACTGGTAGCTGCTGGTGCGGGTCCGCGGCCGGCGGTGCTCGACCCGGGCCCGGGTGTCGAGGAAGGTGTCGGACTCGCGCTCGAAGTCGACCGGGAAGAAGCCGAGAAAGAGGAACTCGTCGTCGGCGGAGTAGAGTGGGTTGGAGTCGTAGCCGGCCGCGATCGCCGCCTGCGCGCGGGTCTCCGGACGGCGCGAGGTCAGGCGGGCATCGATGGCCTCAAGAAACCGTTGAATATTCTGCGCCACCGGCTCGGGCACCTCTTCGGTCTCCAGGACCCGCTTGAATTGGCGCTGCGAGGCCGCATGGTCTTCCGCGGCGAACAGGGCGCGGGCGTACTCCAGCCGGTAGCGTGGCGCATCCGGGGCCACCATGACGGCCCGGTCGAAGTGCACCACCGCCTCGTCGATATCCCCGCTGCGCAGGTAGGCCCGCCCGGCCTCGAAGTCGTACACCGGGACCCCGGTCAGCGCTTCGTGGTCCCGGGACAGGGCGACCGCCTGCTCGTAGTCTTCCGCCTCGACGGCAAGCCGTATATCCCGGGCCACCTGGCGGGCCGGCGGCGCAGTTGCCGGAGTCGGTGGTGCGGGCGGCTCGGCATGCGGCGTCTCGGGACGCAGGGCGGGCGGGATCCGGGGCGATTGCGGCAGGGCGAGACGGTCGCCGGAGCGGATACGGGCCGGATCCGCGATGGTCGGGTTGGCCTGCCAGATCCACGGGTAGAGCAGTGGGTTGCCGAGGTGTTCGGCGGCCAGGTCCCACAGGGTATCCCCGGACTCGATTTCGATCCCCGTATCCGGGGGATCGGGCTCTGCCTGGACGAGGTTGGAACCGAACAGAAGGGAGAGGGCGCAGAGCCCGGTGCGTTTGATCATGCCCAGCCATCCCGTCGCAGCCTTGGAGGAAGGGGTTAACCTTGGCGCCCTTACGGTTAAGCTAAGCGAGCCGGACTGAAATTGGAAGAATAAAAAGTTTCAGGTTTTTGCAGGTGGTTGGGGCGCGTCAATTGGCTCGTAGAGGGTGACCGGCTCCTCGCGCCCCTTGACCTGCACCCGATCGACCTCACGGAACCGGTACACCGCCTCCAGCCCGGTGCGGGTGTGCTCGGTGACGAGTACGCCAACGCCGTATGTCTTGGTCTGCCCCTCCACCCGGGAGGCCAGGTTGACCGTATCGCCCAGGGCCGTGTACGCCCGGCGGTAGGCCGAGCCCATATCGCCGACGGCCGCCGGTCCGGAGTTCAGGCCGACGCCGATCTCGATGGCCGGCAGCCCCTCGCGGGCCAGTTCCTCGCGCAGCCGGGTCGCCTCGCGCTGCATGGCCAGCGCTGCGGCGACCGCATTGCGGCGGTGCTCCGGGTCGTCGAGCGGGGCGCCCCAGAAGGCCATGATGAGATCCCCCACGTACTTGTCGATGGTCCCGCCGTGCTCGAAGATGACCCGGGTCATGGGCGTGAAGAAGCGGTTTAGCAGTTCGCGCAGCGCCGCGGCGTCGAGTTGTTCGGAGAGCGTGGTGAAGCCGCGGATGTCGGCGAAGAGCACCGTGATCTCCCGCGTCTCGCCCGTCTGGGTATAGGAGCCCGGGGCTTCGGCCATGCGGGCGACCAGCTCCGGCGGGACGTACTCGCCGAAGCGCTGGCGCAGCTGTTGACGACGCCGGTACTCGAAGAGGAACCCCCAGGAGAGGTTGCCGGCACCGATGAGCAGCACGGCAGCCAGCGGGGCGGTGGCGCCCAGGGCCAGGTCCCACTGGGCCCAGGCCCACAGGTTCGCGCCCAGGATTGCGGCCAGCAGGGCGGCGGTGACCGCCAGCGTGGCGAGCGGCCCGAGAAAGGGCAGCAGGCCGGCGGCGAGTAGCCCGGCTACCAGGGTGGCCAGCAGGTCGGCGCCCTCGACCCAGGCCGGCTCCCGGGGCAGGTCGTCGGTGAGGATGCCGGCGAGCAAGTTGGCGTGGATCTCGACGCCCGGAAAGGCTGCCTGCATCGGGGTGGCGCGCATGTCGTAGAGGCCCATGGCGCTGGTACCCACCAGGACGATGGCGCCCTCCAGGATTCCATCGTCCACATCGCCGGTCAGCAGGTCTGCGGCACTGATCGAGGGGAAGCTGCCCTGCGGACCGCGATAGGGGATCAGGGCCTGGCCCCGGGCATCCGTGGGCAGGCGGGCAGCGCCGAGCCCCACCGCCGCCACGGCGTTGTAGTCGCCGATACGGGTTGTCTCGACTCGCAGACTGTCCAGGAGCTGGTAGACCCGTGCCGTCTCCAGCGCGAGGCTCGGGTACGCCTTCTCGCCGTGGCCGAGCAGCAGTGGCGCCCGGCGTACCACACCGTCGCTGTCGGGGACAATGCTGAAGGCGCCGCCGCTTGTGGCGGCCTGTTGGAGGGCGGGGCGGTTGCCGGTGTAGGCGTCGAAGCGGTGGATGACCGTGGAGTCGCCAGTCGCCGGATCCAGCCCCGGTGCCGGATCGGGGAGCCTGCCGGTATGGCTGGTGGTCTCGTCGTGGTGCAGGAAGAAGCCGAGCACCGAGTCGCCGCGCTCCAGCTGCTCGGCCAGGCGGCGATCGCCGTCGAATCGCGGAGCGAGTTCACCGACGCGTTCACGCAGCGCCGGGTCGTCCACCCCGCGGGCCACCTGCTCCGCGGGATTGTGCTCGGGTTCGGCAAAGACGATGTCGAAGGCGACCACCACGGCCCCGGCGGCCCAAAGCGCCTCGAGCAGCTCGGCCACGGTGCTCCGCGGCCACGGCCAGCGGCCGACGCGCCCGAGGCTGCGCTCATCGATATCGACGATGACGATCTCGACCTCGTCGTGGGCGTCCAGCCCGGTGCGCTGCGACCAGATCAGTCGTTGGTCGTAGATCAGCTGCTCGGCGGCCTCCACCGTCGCGCGCAGGGGCGGCCAGTTGCTGCGGGTGGCGGTCACCACCAGGGCCAGGAGCAGCACGCCGATCGTTAGCGGGGCGAGGCGGCTGCGCAGGGTGTGCGGCACGGCTACGGCCGGTAGCCGGGGATGGCGGCCTCGTCGACCTCGTCGATGGCCTCGGGGTGCATGAAGTGCCGGGCGTAGTCGCGGTAGACGCCCTCGCGGATGAACACGTCGAAGAGCTCCGGGTCGAAGTGGCCGTCCTGGGTCATGAAGCCCATGATGCGCACCGCCTCGCTGAGCTTTTTGCCTGGCTTGTAGGGGCGGTCGGCGGCGGTCAGGGCCTCGAAGACGTCGGCCAGCGCCATCATCCGGGCCCGTCGGCTCATCTGTGCCCCGGTGATGCCCTCGGGGTAACCGCCGCCATCCATGCGCTCGTGGTGCTGCGAGGCGATCTCCGGCACCCGCTGCAAATGGCGCGGGTAGGTCAGCTGATCGAGCATCTCGCGGCTGACGCGGACGTGGTCGCGCATCTGTTCCATCTCGGCGTCACTGAGCGTGCCGCGGCGGATCTGCAGGTGTTCAATCTCCCCGGCGGTGAGCAGAGGCTGTCGATGGCCTGCGGCGTCCGTCCAGCTGTAGGCGTCGGCGATGGCCGCCACCCGCTCGCGCGCGGCGTCGTCCATGGCCTCGCCGCCGATGTTGGCACTGCGCAGGAAGGTCAGGTCGTCGTCCAGGCGCTGGCAGAGCGTCCGGTAATCGGTGTCCGCTTGGTTCGCCTCTTGGCTGCCGCCGCTCAGATGCCGGCGCAGCCGCGTGGCCTCCGCTTCCTGGCGGACGACGGCGGCTCGGGTGGCCACCTCCTCGATGGTGTCCGTCTGGCGTTCAAGCTTGGTCGCCTTGTTCACCACCGCCTCGGGGGTGGTGACCTTGCCGCAGTCGTGGAGCCAGGCGGCTAGGCGCAGCTCCTCGTGCTCCTCGGCGCTGAGCCGGTAATCCGCCAATGGGCCCTGCGCGGTCCGGCAGGCGGCGTCGGCGATCATCAGCGTCAGCTGCGGGACGCGCTCGCAGTGGCGGCCGGTGGTCGGATTCTTGCGGTCGATGGCCCGCGCCAGGACTTCGGTGAACGATTCGAACAGCTGGCGCTGGGCATCGATCAGACCCTGCTTGGTCAGGGCGATGGCGGCCTGGGAGGCCAGCGATTCGGCAATGCGCGCATCGCGCGGCGAGAAGGGCACGGTCTGGCCGTCGCGCACGGCGTTGATGAGCTGCAGCACGCCGATCACGGTCTGCTCGTGGTCCCGCAGCGGTACGGTCAGGAACGACTGCGACCGGTAGCCGGTGCGTGCGTCCACCGCCCGGGTGCCGGAGAAGTCGAACCCCTGCGCGTCGTAGGCGTCGTCGATGCGCACGGTTTGCCCGTGGACCGCGGCGTACGCCGCCACATTGCGGGTGTTCGGGGTGCCGTCTTCGAGGTACAGCGGCAGGGGCGAAAAGTCGATCGGGCGTCCCGATGTGCCGCCGAGGTGGAGTTCGAGGGTGTCGTTGTGGACGGTGTTGAAGTGAAGCTGCCCGTCGCGTACCTGGTAGACGGTTCCGGCGTCGGCTGAGGTGAGCGCCCGGGCACCGCTGAGGATGCGCTCGAGCAGTCGGTCGGTATCCTGTTCTGCAGACAGGGCTACACCGATTTCCAGGAGCTGCGCCAGGCGCTGCTCGGTCAGCGGCGGCTCGTACGCATCGCTCACGGCAACGCTCCGGCGCAGTCGATCCGGACGGCCCCGGTGCGCTCTATTTGATGATGCCTTTGTACTGGTAGATCAGGTAGCTGCATCCGGCACCCGCCAGAACCGAGACCACCAGCCAGTCCATCGAGATCAGCCGCGGATCGACGGCGATCGCGATGAACAGCATGTAGAGAACGGCGAAGGCCACACCGGTCAGGCCAACCAGCGCCAGCTTGCCACCGAGCGTGTCGAATTCCATCGTCCCTCCTGAGCATTCTGTCGGACTCTCCCTGTGGGAAAGGTACGCGCGCAGGCTCCTGAACACAATGGTCCGCGGTGTCGTGCCGGGCGGTGTCCGGCTTGACCCGCGGGGGCCTCAGCGGGAGGATACGCCGCAAATCAGCGAAAGGGAGAAGCCCGCATGAGCGACACCGGTGTCAAGACCGACGAAAAGAAACAGCACTTCGACGATATCTACATCGCCGACTCCCCGGTTCCTTTCAAGGAACAGATCCTCGACGCCCTCGATTACGTCTCCGATAACTTCAATCGCCAGACCTTCGATCGCCTGATCCTGCCCTGGGTCGAGAAGCAGACCGCCGGTGGCCAGCCGGTGAACTTCGTGGACCTGTGCGCCTGCTTCGGCAACACCACCATGGCCACCCTGTACGGCATGGACTTCGAGGCCATCCGCCACAACTGGCGCGATCGCGACGCCGCGCTGAACATCGAGGCCGAGCGCCGCTTCCCCGCGCGCGTCACCGGGATCGACATCTCCGGCAGTGCGCTCGCCTACGGCAAGCAGGCCGGTATCTACGACGAGACCATCGAGGCCGACCTTAACGCCCCGCCGGCCGAGACGCAGCAGGCCGTGGAGCGCACCATGGCCGAGGCCGATGTGGTCATCTCCACCGCCGCGCTGGTCTACTTGGAGCCGGAGGCCATCGAGAAGATCCTCGACGCCTTTGCCAGCAAGCAGGGGGAGGGGTACATGCTGGTCAACTTCCTCAATCCCTTTGCCCTGGAGAAGGCCGACGCCACCAAGCGCATGCTCCTCGAGCGCTTCGAGTTCGTCGGCAGCATGGCCTCGCGCCACCGGCGCATGTCGCAGCTCGAGCAGGAGAACTATCCTGGCGAGGAGTGGTCGCTGCTGGAGATCTGGGTCCTGCGCCGCAAAGGCTGAGTGACCCTCGGGTCGTCCCGGGCGGCGACCCGAAACCACCGGAGGGGCGATGGAGCTGCGCGCGCTGGGCACGAGTGGCGGAATCGGCCAGGGGCTGCGCACCACCGCCTTTCTGGTGGACGGCTGGCTGCTCGTCGACGCCGGCAGCGGCGTCGGCGACCTGACCGCCGCGGAGCTCGGCGGCATCCGCGATGTGCTGCTGACCCACGCCCATCTGGATCACACCGCCTACCTGGGGCTGATGGCCGACGCCCGTATCGGTGACGGCACCCCGCCCATCCGCGTCCATGCGCCGGCGCCGACGCTCGACGTGTTGCGCGAGCACCTGTTCAACGGCGTCCTGTGGCCGGATTTCACCGCCATCCCCACCCCGCAGGAGCCGGTGCTTGTCTTCGAGCCGCTGCCCTCCGCTCAGGCTTTGATCCTCGGTGCGTTCCACATCACGCCGCTGCCGGCGCGGCACAGCGTCCCGGCTGTGGGCTATCGCATCGACGATGGCAGCGGCAGCCTTGTCTTCAGCGGCGATACCGGTGCCTCGCCGGCGCTGCGTGAGCGGCTTGAAGAGCTGGGGATGCCGGATGCCCTGATCATCGAGTGCGCCTTCCCCGATGCTCTGGAGTCGCTGGCCCGTCAGGTGGGCCACTACACCCCGGCGCAGCTCGTTGAAGAACTGCGGCATTGGCCCGCAGGCGTGCGGGTGTGGGTCACGCACCTCAAACCCGGTGCGGCGGCGCGTATCGAGGAGGAGCTGCGCGAGCAGGCCGCCGCCGCCGGGGTGCACTGCGAACTGCTGCGTGGCGGCGACGTCCTGCAGATCGGCCGCTGAGGCAGGCGTTGAATCGCCGCGGACGAGCGGTTAGGTTCCGTACTCACCCCGCCGCGTGGGCCGGTTCCCGGATGCGAGCAAGCGACAACCCGCAATCACGCCCGAGCCGGGCTCGAGCAGGCATCGCCTGGGTGCTGCTCCTCGTCCTCGGGCTGGCGCCGGCCGCCGCCGAGGAGCAACGACCGCAGAGCTACGTCCAGCTGGCCTTCGCCCAGGTCGTCTTCGACGGCTCGCTGAGCGTCCGCCCGGAGGGAGATCCGGACGCTGAGGCCATCGACTATCGCCGGGCCATCGGCGGCCACCTGCGCGCCTCCTGGCAGTCCGCCGCGGGCGGTTTTCTTTACTTCGACTATCTGGGCACGGATGCCTGCGTCGGCGACTGCCTGGGGGGCGGGGACGCCGAAGACACCCGCGCCGCCCTGGAGCACTACGCCTTCGGCCTGGGCTGGCATCGGAGCGACGTGGTGGCCGGGACGGACGTGTATGCAACGGCCGCCCGCGAGCGGCGCAACCTTGAAAAGTGTGAGGAAGACGACGACGACGCCTGCCGGGAGGACCGCCGGGCCGGTGCCACCGTGGGGCTGGGTGTGCAGCGACCGTTGTCCGAGCGCTGGAGCGTGGGCGCCCACTATGCCTACTACCTGGGCATGGACGACCCGGACGATCCCGAGGAGCGTCTGCTGCGCATCGGCAATGGTCGCCTGACCCTGAGCGCCCGAGTCGAGCTGGTGGAGGGACTCTTTGACGGCGTCTTCGAGTACGAGGAGTCGCGCAATCGCGGCGGGCGTGTCGGCGTCCGCCTGCGCTTCTAGGCGCTGCCGGGGCGGCGCAGGCTCAGTTGCCCGGTTGGGCTGCGGCGACGCTGCAGCAGACGCCGTGCGGCCAGTAGTCCAGCCACCAGACCCGCCGCCGCGCTGGCCACGGTGCCCGGGGTGCCGGCGCCGAGTCCGGCGTCGGCGAGCAGGGCGCCGCCGAGCAGGCCGGCCAGCGGCAGCAGGTAAACGGCCAGGGCGCCGCCGAGCAGGGCGCCGGTAGGCACCGAGACCACCACCGCCTCGCCGGCGTGGGCGCCGATGGCGTTGCGCACCCACACGCCCCGCGCCCCGCGGTGGCGGTCCAGCAGCTGCGCGCCGCAGGCCCCGCGCGCCTTGCAGGCGCCACAGGCCGCCGGCCGGTCGGCGTGGACCCGGGCCTGATCGCCGCGGGTCTCGATGACCACCGCCTCGCGCTCCAGGCAGCCGCTCATGAATCCGCCTCTTCGCCGGCCAGGGCCTCCGGGTCGGCGGTGATCGGCCGGTAGACCTCCACGCGGTCGCCGTTCTCGAGAACCCGATCAGCCTTGACCGGCTTGGCGAAGACGCCGAGCTTGAGCGCGCTCAGCTCCAGGTGCGGGAAGCGCTGCTGCAGGCCGCTCTGTGCCACGGCCTGCGCGGCGGTGGTCCCCGCCGGCACCTGCAGGCAGCGCCAGAAGTGCTCACTGCCCTCGACGTAGGCCACCGAGACCTGCAGGGGGTCGTTCTGCGCCTCGTGCTCGCTCATGTCGTCTGTGCCTCCCGGCGGCGATCCAGCAGCCGCTTGCCGGCCATCAGAAATCCTAACGCGATAAAGCCCCCCGGCGGCAGCACCATGAGCAGGAAGCCGGGGTAATCAGGGAAGACGGTGATCTCCAGGAAAGCGAAGGCATCCCCGAGCATCAGCCCGGCCTGGTCGAACAGGGTGCCGGCGCCGAGCAGCTCGCGCACGCCGCCGAGAACGACCAGGATGGCGGTGAAGCCCAGGCCCATCATCAGTCCGTCAAAGGCGGCCTCGGCGGGCGGATGGCGCGAGGCGAAGACTTCGGCCCGGGCCAGGATGGCGCAGTTGGTCACGATCAGCGGGATGAACAGCCCCAGCGCCTGGTAGAGGGGGTTGAGGTGGGCCTCCATGAACAGATCCACCACGGTGACCAGGGTGGCGATGAGCAGGATAAACACCGGGATGCGCACCGGGTCGGTGATCAGCCCGCGCAGGGTGGAGACCAGCACCGCTGCGAGCACCATCACGAACAGCGTGGCCAGACCCAACCCCAGACCGTTGGTGGCGGTAGAGGTCACCGCCAGCAGCGGGCAGAGGGCCAGCAGCTGAGCGAAGACCACGTTGTTGTCCCAAAGCCCCTCACGGGCGATGCGCCGCCAGCGGCCCTCGGGGGCGGGTGCTTCCCGGTCGGCGAGTCCGGCATCGGTGTCAGCCATCGTCGGTCTCCTCGGTTGCGCCATCGGCGGTCCGCTGGCGGCCGGCGCGGGGGTCGAGCAGCCGGTCCTGGTGGGCCTCGAAGGCGTGCAGGGCGGCGTGGACGGCCTCGACCACCGCCCGCGGGGTGATGGTCGCACCCGTGAACTGGTCGAACTCGCCGCCGTCCTTCTCCACGGCCCAAGCCTCTTCGGGGGGATCGCCGAGGGAGCGCCCCTCGAAGGCGTCGATCCAGTCGGAGCGTTCGGCCTCGATGTCGTCGCCGAGCCCCGGGGTCTCCCGGTGCTCGGTGACGCGTGCGGCCAGGATTTCGCCGTCGCGGTCGATGCCGACGATCACCCGGATGGTGCCGCCGTAGCCCTGGGCCTGACTCTCCAGCGCCACCGCCGTTACTGCATCGCCCTCCACGTGCTGCCAGCCGGTGTGTCGGCGGCCGTCGTGCTCGACGGTGACGGTGCGCTCCAGCGGGGCGTCGGCGGCGCTGTGTACCGGCGTGACCTGGGCGATGCGCTCGCCGAGCTGGCGCTCGCGGGCCGCCTCGATCGGCTCGCGGGTCTGCAGGTCGGCAATGACCAGCGCGGCGCTGCTGAGCAGGGCCACCATGCCGAGCAGGGTGACGTGGTAGGCGGTGCGCTGCTGGTAGCTGGGGCGCTCCGGCGTGCTCATGGGCCCTCCCGGTCCGTGCTCAGCGGCGCGCCCAGCCGGGTCCGGCCGTAGACCCGGGGGCGGATCCAGTGGTCGATCAGCGGGGTGAAGGCGTTCATCAGCAGCACCGCGAAGGCGGTGGCCTCCGGGTAGCCGCCATAGGTGCGCACCACCCAGACGATCAGCGCACAGCCGGCGGCGAAGACCGCACGGCCGAGGGTGGTGGCCGGCGAGGTGGTCGGGTCGGTGGCGATGAAAAAGGCCGCCAGCAGGGTCGAACCGGCCAGGATATGGACGCCGGCATCGGCGTAGCGATCCGGGTCCAGCAGGTGGAAGCCGCTGGCGAGCAGCGCCAGGGTGGCGAGCATGACCACCGGGATCTCCCAGGCGATGACCCGCCGGTAGATCAGGTAGAGCCCGCCCAGGGCGAGCAGCAGTGCCGAGCCCTCCGCCAGGCTGCCCGGCGCGTAGCCGAGCAGGGCCAGCGCCGGCTGATAGGCCTCGGGCAGGGCGGTCTCGATGCTCTGCCCCTCGGTGACCGCGGTGCGCGCGGTGTCGAGGGTGGTGGCGCCGGTCACTGCGTCCCAGTCAGCAGCGCCGGCGAAGGTGATCCCGAGCGATTCCAGGAAGCCGGGGGCGGTTGCCGAGCCCAGGGGGGCCGGCTCCACCCAGCGGGTCATTTCCACCGGGAAGGCGATGAGCAGGGCAACGCGGGCGACCATGGCGGGATTGAAGAGGTTCTGCCCGGTGCCGCCGAAGACCCCCTTGCCCAGGATCACCGCCAGCAGTCCGCCGATCACACCGATCCACCACGGCGCCCAGGGCGGCAGGCTCATGGCCAGGATCCAGCCGGCGACCAGCGCGGAGCTGTCACCCACGCCGCTGCGTACCGGGCGTCCGGCCGCGCGCAGGCAGGCGGCCTCGGCGGCCACCACGGTGACCAGGGTGATCAGCAGCAGATTGAGGGCCGGCCAGCCGTAGAGCCACACCCCGAAGGCGGTGGCGGGTGCTGCGGCGAGCAGCACCTGGCGCATCAGGGTGGGCAGGCTCAGCGGGGCCCGGGTGTGGGGGCCGGCAACCAGCTCGCTCACGTCTGAGTCTCCTTCTCCTCGTTTTGCGGCTGCTCCTGGGCTGGACTTTCCGAATCGCCGCCGGCGGCCTTCTGCTGCGCCCGCTGGCGGCGGCGGGCCGCGGCGGCGGCCTTCTTGCGTTCCTGCTCGCGTCGCTGGCGCTCCGCCCGCTGCTCGGCCATGCGCCGCTGCAGTTCGCTGCGCTCCTTGGCGGCGGCTTGCTCGGCGCGCTGACCGCGGGCGTGGTGGAAGAGCTGGACCAGCGGCCGCGCCGAGGGACAGACGTAGGCGCAGGAACCGCAGGTCAGGCAGTCCATCAGGCCGCTGGCCGCGGCGCCGTCGACGTCGCCGGCGGCGGCGCGGTTGGCGATCTCGAAGGGCATCAGCCCCATCGGGCAGGCATCGACACAGCGCCCGCAACGGATGCAGGGGCGCCCTTCGGCCTCGCGGATCTCCGCGGCCGTCAGGGCGATGACGCCGTTGGTGCCCTTGGCCACGCCGGCCTCCAGCGGGGCCACCTGGCCCATCATCGGACCGCCGGCGAGCACCCGGGCCGGGTCCTCGCGCAGCCCGCCGGCCGCCTCGAGCAGGGTCTGCAGCGGCAGACCCAGGGGCACCTCGAAGTTCGTCGGCTCGGCCACGGCGCCGCCGCCGACGGTGACCGGACGGCTGATCAGCGGTCGGCCGTGGCGGGCGGCGCGGTGGACGGCGTAGGCGGTGCCGACGTTGTGCACCACCACGCCGATATCCGCCGCCCGCGCCCCGGCGGGTACCTCGCAGCCGGTCAGCGTGTAGATCAGGTGTTTTTCCGAGCCCTGGGGCCAGAGGCTCGGCACCGGCACCACGTCGGGGCCGCCCAGGGCGTCGGTGGCGCGGCGCAGGGCGTGGATGGCCTCCGGCTTGTTGTCCTCGACCCCGATGGCGGTGCGCTCGGCTCCCAGGGCGCGGGCCATCAGCTGGGCGCCGTCGATGATCCCGGCGGCGCGCTCGCGCATCAGGCGGTCGTCGCAGGTCAGGTACGGCTCGCACTCACCGCCGTTGAGGATCAGGGTGGCCACCGGCTGCCCGGCGCCGAGCTTGACCGCCGCCGGGAAGGCGGCGCCCCCCATGCCGACGATGCCCGCCTCGGCCACCCGGGTGGCGATGGCCATAGGGTCGAGCTGCCCGGCCGGCGCGGTCATCGGGTCCGGCAGCTGCGGCGCCCAGCGCTCCTCGCCGTCGGGTTCGATGATCACGGTGGGGACGGTCAGCCCCGAGGGGTGCGGCGCCGGATGGCGGTCAATGGCCACCACCCGGCCCGAGGTGGGGGCGTGGACGGCGGCCGAGAGGCCGGCTTCCGGCGTGCCGATGCACTGCCCCTTGGCGACGTCCTGGCCCGGTGCGACCGCCGGCAGGGCGGGCGCGCCGATGTGCTGGGCCAGCGAGACGTAGAGCCGCTGCCCGGCCCGCAGGGGTTCCAGCGGGGCCTCTGCGGTGGATTGCTTGCGCGACTCGGTGCGTACGCCGCCGCGGATGATCTTTGGTTTGCTAAGCAGCACGGTCGCAGGCCTCCGTCGGTCGCGGCCAGCGCCAATTGGCCAGGGTGACCGGCTCCGGGACCATCTCCAGCGCGCCGGTGGCGCAGACGTCGATGCACGCCGTGCAGCCGGAACACGCCTCGGGCAATACCCCGTGGATCTGCTTGGGTGCGCCGATGACCGCATCGGTGGGGCAGGCCTTGATGCACTTCAGGCAGCCGGTGCACAGGTCCTCGCGGGTGACCCGCGCCACCCGGCGGACGCCGTCGTCGCCGTCTTCCAGGACCAGCGGCTGCCCGGTGATCCGGGCAATCTCCTCGGCCACGGCGCGACCGCCGGGCGGGCAGAAGTTCACCGGCAGCTCGCCGGCGGCCACGGCCCGGGCGCCGACGCTGCAGCCGGGCAGGCCGCACTGGCCGCAGTTGGTACCGGGCAGGACGCGCTCCACCTCCTCGGCGGTCTCGTCCGGCGGCGGCTTTAGATACTGCGCGGCCACGGCCAGCAGGAACCCGATCACCAGCGCCATCCCGGTCAGAACCAGCATCGCTGCATACATCGCCTCACCCTCCTTCGGGCAGTCCGGTCAGTCCTATGAACGCCAGCGACAGCAGTCCGGCGACCACGAAGCCGATGGGGGCACCGGCAAAGGCGGCCGGCACCGCCGCCGTGGCCAGCCGCTCGCGCAGGCCGGCGAACAGGACCAGAACCAGCGTGAAACCGAGCGCCGCTCCGACGCCGAAGACCAGGCTCTCGGCGAAGGTGTGCGCTTCCTGGATGTTGAGCAGGGCCACGCCGAGCACGGCGCAGTTGGTGGTGATCAGCGGCAGGAAGACGCCCAGAACCTGGTGCAGGGCGGGGCTGACCCGGGCGACGGCCATCTCGGTGAACTGCACGGTCCCGGCGATAACGAGGATGAAGCTGAGGATGCGCAGGAACTCCAGGTCCAGGGGGATGAGCAGGGCGTGCTCGATCACCCACCCGGCCGCCGCCGCCAACGTGAGTACGAAGGTGGTGGCCAGGCCCATGCCCAGGGCGGTATCCAGTCGGTTCGACACACCCATGAACGGGCACAGCCCCAGGAACTGGGTCAGGACCACATTGTTCACCAGGGCGACGCCGAGCAGCAGTAGCAGGTATTCCGTCATCCTCTTTCCCTTTCCCGGCCCGTCGGCGGCGTTCGCTACGGGTCAAGCATCAGCCGTGCCAGCCGGTACCCTTTGAGCACCACGGTCCCGCAACCCCGCGTCATCCCGTCCGAACCTCGCCCATTTGCACCAAAGAGGTGCCGTTGCACCGATGTGGCACAGACGACAAAAGCATCACCTTCCGTGAATCACTGTGAGAAACGCGACAAACGGGGGTCGACGGTTCGCCGGCTGTCTGGAACGGGAGTTGCAACGGTTTTGGCTGGCCCAGATGGGGTCAGGGGGCCCCAAGGCGTCTGACGAACGCGCCCTGCGGGTCTCCTGCGCTTCTCACCCCGGCAGGGCCGCGCGCAGAGCACGCTTCGCTGTGGCTGCGCGCTGATCGGCGCGAACCCGTAAAGGTTCGCGCCGAACCCCTGCCGGGGCTGCGATGCTCGGCGCGTTCAATGACGCCTTGGGGCCCCCTGACCCCATCTGGGCCAGCCAAAACCGATGCACCTAGCGGAGGGGAGTATTCATGGAGAACCCCACGTCCGTCGGCCCCCGAGAACGCGCCCGGGCCGGACTGGTCGAGGCCCAGCTCGAGGCGCTGTACCAGGTCAGCCGCGTACTCTCACGCAGTCTCGACCTGCGCGAGACCCTTCAGGCCGTCCTGGAAGTGCTCCACGAGCACGCCGATATGCACTCCGGGATGGTCGCCCTGCGCGACCCCGTCCGCCGCGAGACCATCGTCCGCGCGCTGTACGGGCAGAGCCCCGCCAATGAGGTCGCCTACCGGCCGGGCGAGGGGATCGTTGGCGAGATCCTCAATCACGCCGAGCCGCTGATCGTGCGGCGCATCTCCGAGGAGCCGCGCTTCCTCGATCGGCTCGGTCTCTACGATCCGGATCTGCCGTTCATCGGTGTACCCATCAACGGCCCCGGCGAGCAGGACCCGCCGGTGGGCGTACTCGCCGCCCAGCCCGCCGCCGACGAGGGCGCGTTGCTGGCCGAGCGCTCTCGGTTCATGCAGATGGTCGCCAACCTGGTCGCACAGACGGTCCGCCTGGCCACCGAGGTTGACCGTGAGCAGGCGGCCATCGTCGATGAGCGCGACCGCCTGCGCCGGGAGGTGCAGGAGAGCTACGGCTTCGAGAACGTCATCGGCCGGACCCCGGCTATCCGCCGGGTCTTCGAGCAGGTGCGCCGGGTGGCGCAGTGGAGCACTACGGTGCTGCTGCGCGGTGAGTCCGGCACCGGCAAGGAGCTGTTGGCCAACGCCATCCACTACAACTCGCCCCGGGCCGACGCGCCCTTTGTCAAGCTCAACTGCGCGGCGCTGCCCGACAGCCTGCTCGAGAGCGAGCTCTTCGGCCACGAGAAAGGCGCCTTCACCGGCGCTGTGCAGAGCCGGGTGGGGCGTTTCGAGCAGGCCGACGGCGGCACCATCTTCCTCGATGAGATGGGCGAGATCTCCCCGGCCTTCCAGGCGAAGCTGCTGCGGGTCCTGCAGGAGGGGGAGTTCGAGCGGGTGGGCAGCACCCGGACCCGGCGGGTGGACGTGCGCGTGCTCGCCGCCACCAACCGCGATCTGGAGGCGGCGGTGGCCGCCGGGGAGTTCCGCGAGGACCTTTACTACCGGCTCAACGTGATGACCATCACCATGCCGGCGCTGCGCGAGCGCCTCGAGGACATCCCGGAGCTGGTCCGGTTCCTCGTCGGGCGCATCGCCAGCAACCAGGAGCGGGCGCTGGAGATCTCCGACGACGCCATCCGCACGCTGATGCGCTACCACTGGCCGGGCAATGTTCGCGAACTGGAGAACGCCCTGGAGCGGGCGGCGATCATGAGCGAGGACGGCCGCATCGACCAGGAGGCCGTGATCCTGGCCGGGATCCCCGAGGACGGCTCGCCGGCCGTCGAGGGCGGGGTGCTGCCCGCCGGGCCGGCGGCCCCGGACCCGAACGACCCAAACCTGGACGAGCGCGAGCGGGTCATCGCCGCGCTGGAGCGCACCGGTTGGGTGCAGGCCAAGGCGGCGCGGTTGCTGGGCATGACGCCGCGGCAGATCGCCTACCGGATCAAGACCCTCGACATCCCGGTCAAGAGCCTATGAGCCGTTGCTGGCGGCGTGGCGGACGCGACACGCGGCTGTGTGGGGTTTGCGACACGCGCGGCGAATGCCGCGGCGGGAGGCACGGCGAGACGGGCGGTTGGCCGCTCCCGTGATCCGGCACGAGGTTTGCAAAAGAGCGGGCAAGCCCGACCGGAGCGCGGCTCCGGTCCCGACGGAGGGAGAGACAATGGACGCATCCGGCTCCACCACCTGCGACCCCGCCGCCGGCTGCCCCGGCGTCGGTGGCGAGGGGGCGCCCGGCGACGGGCTCGAGCACCTGCCCGAGGCGCTGCGCGCCAAGGTCCGGGACCACCCCTGCTACTCCGAGCGTGCCCACCACCACTTCGCGCGGCTGCACGTGGCCGTTGCCCCGGGGTGCAACCTCTCGTGCAACTACTGCAATCGCAAGTACGACTGCGCCAACGAGTCCCGCCCCGGCGTGGTTTCCGAGGTGCTCACTCCGGAGGAGGCCGCGGCCAAGACCCTGGCGGTGGCCTATGAAATCCCGCAGCTGTCGGTGGTGGGCATCGCCGGACCGGGCGACGCCCTGGCCAACCCGCGCCGCACCTTCGAGACCTTCGAGCGCATCCGCGAGGTGGCTCCCCAGCTGCGCCTGTGCCTGTCCACCAACGGCCTGGCGCTGCCCGACTACGTGGACGATCTGGTGGCCCTCGAGGTGGAGCACGTCACGGTGACGGTCAACGCCATCGACCCGGAGATCGGCGCGCGCATCCACCCCTCGATCCTCTTTGAGCACCGGCGCCGGCGTGGCCTGGAGGCCGCCCGGATCCTCGTGCAGCGCCAGCTCGCCGGCATCGAGGCGCTGGCCGCCCGCGGCGTGCTGGTCAAGGTCAACTCGGTGGCCATCCCCGGGATCAACCATCAGCATCTACCTGTCGTTTCCCGGGCGGTCCGCCAGCGCGGGGCGTTCCTGCACAACGTCATGCCCCTGATCTCCGACCCCAGCCACGGCACCTACTTCGGCGAGATTGGCCAGCGCGGTCCGAGCGACGCCGAGCTGCTCGGCCTGCGGGCCGCCTGCGCCAGTGATATCGCCGTGATGAGCCACTGCCAGCAGTGCCGTGCCGATGCCGCCGGGCTGATCGGCGAGGACCGCGGGGCGGAGTTCAGCCGGGCCCGGGTAGCGGGCCGGTCGCTGGATCCGGAGGCCGTGCGCCGACGCCAGCAGGCCACCTGGCAGGAGTTGGAGGAGCAGCTGCGGGAAGAGGAGGGTACGCCATGAACCGCACCCATTCGCTGCCGCCCGAGCCCGATGGGCGGGTTTTTGCCCCCTACACCTGCGGCGGGCTGTTGGCCGAGGCCACCGGCCTGCCCAATGATCGCGCGCTGGGCCGGCTGGTGGCCGCCTGGCTCAGCGGCGAGAGCGTCCTGCCGGCGTGGATGGGTCTGGAGCCGGGCGAGTACGTGGCCATGATGGGCCGCCACTTTCCCAGTGTGGGCGCGGTGACCCCGTTCCCCGAGCCGACGACGCTCTCGCAACCGCTGGCCGACGAGCAGGCGGATGTCGCCGACCTGCTGCTTCGCTACCGCCGCGGCGCCGATCGCTCGGAGCGCTGGCTGGCGCGCATCGTCGCCGCCGGCTGTCTGGGCCGGGATCATCTCTGGCAGGACCTGGGGTTGCGCTCCCGTGGGGAGCTCACGGCGTTGATGGAAGACGCCTTCCCCGCGCTCTGTGCGTTGAACGACCGCGACATGAAGTGGAAGAAGTTCCTTTACAAGCGGTTGTGTGAAGAGACCGGAATCTATACGTGCCGGGCGCCGTCCTGCGACGCCTGCAGCGATTTCGCCGAGTGCTTCGGGCCGGAGGAGTGATGGGCGCGGTGGTGATCGACGATACGACCTTGCGCGACGGCGAACAGTCCGCCGGCGTGGCCTTCACCCGTGCGGAGAAGTGTGCCATCGCCGCGGCGCTCGACGGGATCGGCGTGCCCGAGCTGGAGGTGGGCATCCCGGCCATGGGGCCCGAGGAGCGGGCCGACATCCGGGCCCTGGTTTCCGCCGGGCTGTCGGCGCGGTTGCTGGTTTGGGCGCGCATGCGCGAGGCGGACCTGCGGGCGTGTGTCGGGCTGGGGGTCTGGGGGGTGGACGGCTCTATCCCGGTCTCGGATCAGCAGATTGCGCACAAGCTCGGCCGCGACCGCCGCTGGGTGCTGGGTCGGATCGATGCATGGGTGCGGCGGGCGCGGGCCGAAGGGCTGGCGGTGAGTGTCGGCGGCGAGGACGCCACCCGCGCCGATCCCGATTTCCTCGTCGAGGTCGCGCACTGTGCGGAGGCGGCCGGGGCGCGCCGGCTGCGCATCGCGGATACGGTTGGCATCGCCGAGCCGTTCGCGGTCCACGAGCTCTTCCAGCGCCTGCGCGCGGCCACCGGCCTGGAGCTGGAGATGCACGCCCACGACGACTTCGGTCTGGCCACGGCCAACACCCTGGCCGCCGTCCGCGGCGGTGCCACCCACGTCAACACCACCGTCTGCGGGCTGGGCGAGCGTGCCGGCAACGCCGCGCTCGAGGAGGTGACCCTGGCGCTTCATCGGCTCTGTGACCGGACCACCGGGGTCGACGCCGCCGGCCTGACCGGTGTCGCGGCACTGGTGGAGGCCGCCTCGGGCCGGCCGGTGCCCTGGGGCAAGAGCGTGGTCGGCGCCGGTGTCTTTAGCCACGAGGCCGGGATCCACGTGGACGGGCTGCTCAAGGACGCCCGCAACTACCAGGGTCTGGATCCGGACGAGGTCGGGCGGTGCCACGAGCTCGTCCTCGGCAAGCACTCCGGCACCCGCGGGGTCCAGGCGGCGTGCCGCGAGGCCGGGGTGAGCCTGGACCGCGAGCAGGCCCGGGCGCTGCTGCCGCTGATCCGCCGCTGGAGTGTCACTCACAAGCGTGCCCCCAGTGCCGCGGAGCTGCGTGCGCTGGTGGCGCAAGGGGCGGCCGCGGCCGCCGAGGATGCCGTCGAGGTGTAGAGGAGGTTGCCATGAAGTGGTTGGAGCCGCTGGAACCGGAAAACGAGGAGGGCCTGGAAGGCGCGGAGGCGTGGTTCGAGGGCCTCGGCGTGGCCTACGATCCACAGCTGCTGCGGGTCTACCGCTTGCATATCCTGCAGCGCTTCCACGACTACGCCAGCGCCGAGCCGCCGGCGACACCCGATGAGGCCGAGGGGCAGGCCCGGGCACTGCTGCAACGCGCCCACGACGACTTCGTCGGCTCCGACGCCCGCAGCCAGGCCGCGCTGCGCATCCACCGGCAGGTGGCCCGGGGGGCGAGCGGCGAGGTCCCGGTGGCGCGAATAGGCCGTGGAGGATTCGGCTGATGCTGCCGCGGTTCCGGATCGGCGCGGCGGTGCGGGTGGCGCGCAACATCCGCAACGACGGCACCTACCCCGGCGTGGCCCGCGGTGAGCTGCTCGTCCCCCGGGGGAGCGTGGGTTACGTCCGTGATGTGGGGACCTTCCTGCAGGATCAGATCGTCTACAGCGTCTTCTTTCTGGATCAGGACCGCATGGTCGGCTGTCGCGAGGAGGAGCTCATGGATGCAGCCAGCCACTGGGTGGAGACCCGCTTCGAGTTTCGCGACCGCGTCACGCCCACGCGGCGGCTCGCCGTCCATGGCGAGGTGGTGGCCGAGCCGGGTGCGGTGGGCGAGATCATCCGCGTCCTGCGCGATGCACGCACCGGGCCGGCCTACCAGGTCCGCTTCCCGGGGCGTACGCTGCAGGTTCCGGAGCACGCCCTGGCGCCGCTGGCCGCCGAGGTGCCGGAGGTCACCGACGAGGACGTGGAGCGCTTCTACCGCGAGCATCCGGAGCGCTTCCAGCGGGACGAGACGCGCACCGTGCGCCATCTTCTGATCACCATCAACGACGAGTTCCCGGAGAATACCCGGCAGCGGGCCTGGGCGCGGGCGGAGAAGCTGGCCGGGAAGCTGGCGGACGACCCGCGGGGCTTTGCCGCCGCCGCCGAGCGCCACTCCGAGTGCCCCAGCGCCCTGCACGGCGGGCTGGTGGGCCGGGTGGCGCGGGGGCAGCTGCATGAGGAGCTGGACGCGGCCCTGTTCGAGATGGCCGCCGGCGAGGTGCGCGGCCCGGTGGAAACGGCGATGGGTCTGCACGTGCTCCTCTGCGAGACCGTGCACCCGCCCGACGTTGCCCCGCTGGATGACGAGCTGCGCGAGCGGATCCGCGGGGCCCTGCAGGAAAAGCGGGCCCGCCAGGTCCAACGGGATCGGGCGCGGGCCGGCCAGGGAGGGGAGAACCATGAGCCATCCGGGACTGGATGACGAGCGTATCCGCCGCTGGACCCACGGCTTCGCCGACGGCAGCGTCGTCCCGGTGCTCGGGCCGGGCGCGCTGGACGGGGCGTGTCACCCGGAGACCGGCGATGCCATGCCGGCAGACAACGAGCGGCTGATCCTCGCGCTGAATCAGGGCAAGCCGATGTCGCCGGTGCTGATGCACGAGTTCTCGCGGGCGGCGATGAAGGTCGAGCAGGATCACGGACGCCCCTATCTGGAGCGTTTTCTGCGGACCTGCTTCGGCGAGGTCCCCTGGACCCGGGCGCCGGTGATCGACTGGCTGGCGCAGCAGCGGCCGGCCTGGGTGGTGGATCTCAACCGGGATACCCAGCTCCAGGACGCCTGGGCCGGCACCCCGCACCTGCTGGTTCAGGGCGTCGCACGGGTCACTGGCGGGCGACGCTATCGGGTCTTCCGGCACGACAGCATCGGCTACCACGAGCTCCACGACGAGGCGGCCGAGTCGCCGCCGTCGCCGGCGGGTCCGATCCTGTTCAAGCCCCTGGGGTCGCCCCGGCCCGAGCCGAGCTTCGTTGCCTCGGACGCCGATTTTGTGGACTACCTCACCGAACTGATGGGCGGCTTTGCCCTGCCGCGGTTCCTCAAGGAGCGGCGCCGGGGCGTGCGCTACCTGAGTCTCGGGGTTCGCTTCACCCGGGATACCGAGCGCATGCTCTTCACCGAGATCACCCAGGAGGCCGGCGAGCCCAAGGGCTGGGCGTTGTTGCCCGCCACGGCCGGCAAGGAGCGGCGCTACCTGGCCCGCCACGGTGTGACCGTGATCGAGGCCTGCGCCCGCGATCTGGCGGCGCGGGCCGTCGGCGTCGCCTCGTCACCCCAACGCGCCTGAGCGTCGCTCGCCCCGTCGGAGGGGGTGGCATCCGGATTGCGTTCGATCAATAATGACGACCGGTGCCACACAACCTGTCGATGAGGAGCAGGGGCGATGCGACGCAAGTGGATCCCCGGCCAGCCGGATGAGTCCTATCAGGTCCTCGCCTTCAGCGACCGCGGTCACACCGCCGTCTTCAGTGAGCACTGAAGCATCCCTCCTGTCGGTCGGGGAGCGGTTCTTCCCCCTTGTCCGCTCCCCGACAACCCCCGGCCGATCATGTCGGACTTGCCACGGGCCTGCGGGCCGTCCCGGATCGTCGGGCCGGGCCCCCGGGGGTGTTCGCCCTTTCTTTGCTGATCGTTCCTGGTCTTCCTATAAGTCTTTTGGATCAACGGGTTGCGTAAACGCGGCGGGTCACCTTCGGCGCAGCGGGTCCGTCGTTGCCCCCTGCTGGCACGCCGGTTGCAAAACCCGGGTGCGAGCCGCTGAGGCGGCCGACGTAACCATCGGTCAGGAGGGATTAACCCATGAGACAGGCAGCAATCTACGGCAAGGGCGGCATCGGCAAGTCCACCACCACGCAGAACCTGGTGGCGGCGCTCGCCGAGAAAGGCAAGAAGGTGATGATCGTCGGCTGCGATCCGAAGGCCGACTCCACCCGCCTGATGCTCCATGCCAAGGCGCAGAACACGGTCATGCACCTGGCCGCCGAGGCGGGCAGCGTCGAAGACCTTGAGCTCGAGGACGTCCTGCAGGTCGGCTACGGCGACACCAAGTGCGTCGAGTCCGGTGGCCCGGAGCCGGGGGTCGGCTGCGCCGGCCGCGGCGTGATCACCGCCATCAACTTCCTCGAGGAGGAGGGCGCCTACGAGGACGACCTGGACTTCGTCTTCTACGACGTCCTTGGCGACGTGGTCTGCGGCGGCTTCGCCATGCCCATCCGCGAGAACAAGGCCCAGGAGATCTACATCGTCGTCTCCGGCGAGATGATGGCCATGTACGCGGCGAACAACATCGCCAAGGGCATCGTGAAGTACGCCAGCTCCGGCGGCGTGCGCATGGCCGGGCTGATCTGCAACTCCCGCAACACCGACCGCGAGGACGAGCTCATCGAGAACCTCGCCAGCCGGCTGGGTACCCAGATGATCGGCTTCATCCCGCGGGACAACATGGTCCAGCACGCCGAGATCCGGCGTATGACGGTCATCGAGTACAACCCGGAGTGCAAGCAGGCCGACGTCTACCGCGAACTGGCGGACAACGTCATCAACAACACCCAAATGGTCGTGCCCACGCCGCTGGGCATGGATGACCTCGAGGACCTGCTCATGGAGTTCGGCATCCTCGAGGAGGAGGACGAGTCCATCGTGGGGCAAAAGGCCGACGAGACCGCCTCGGCGTAAAGGGGGAGAGCCAATGAGCAGCATGACGCAGGATGAGGCCCAGGCGCTGATCGAGGAGGTCCTCGAGGTCTATCCCGAGGCTACCCGCGAGGAGCGCGCCAAGCACCTGGCCGCCGTCGGGGCCGATCAGCAGCCGAGCAAGTGCGTGACCTCCAACCGCAAGTCGGTGCCCGGGGTCATGACCCAGCGCGGCTGCGCCTACGCCGGCTCCAAGGGCGTGGTCTGGGGGCCGATCAAGGACATGGTGCACATCTCCCACGGCCCGGTGGGCTGCGGCCAGCTCTCGCGGGCCGGCCGTCGCAATTACTACACCGGCCACACCGGCGTGGACACCTTCGGCACCATCAACTTCACCTCCGACTTCCAGGAGCGGGACATCGTCTTCGGCGGTGACCCCAAGCTCGAGAAGATCATCGACGAAGTCGAGATGCTCTTCCCGCTCAACAAGGGCATCACCGTGCAGTCGGAGTGCCCCGTCGGGTTGATCGGCGACGACATCGACTCGGTGGGCCGTCAGGCCACCGAGCGCCTCGGCAAGCCGGTTATCCCGGTGCGCTGTGAGGGCTTCCGCGGGGTCTCGCAGTCCCTCGGCCACCACATCGCCAACGACACCATCCGCGACCACGTCCTGGAGAACCGCGACGGCGACGGCCACCAGGCCGGGCCCTACGACGTGGCCATCGTCGGTGACTACAACATCGGCGGCGATTGCTGGGCCTCGCGCATCCTGCTCGAGGAGATGGGCCTGAACGTGGTTGCCCAGTGGTCCGGCGACGGCACCCTGGCCGAGATGGAGAACACGCCCAAGGTGCAGCTCAACCTCCTGCACTGCTACCGCTCCATGAACTACATCTGCGAGCACATGGAGAAGACCCACGGCATCCCGTGGATGGAGTTCAACTTCTTCGGTCCGACGCGCATTGCCCAGAGCCTGCGCGAGATCGCTGCCCGGTTCGACGAGACCATCCAGGCCAACGCCGAGGCCGTCATCGCCAAGTACCAGCCGATGATGGACGCGGTGATCGCCAAGTACCGGCCGCGGCTGGAGGGCAAGAAGGTGATGCTCTACGTCGGCGGTCTGCGCTCGCGCCACGTCATCGGCGCCTACGAGGACCTGGGCATGGAGGTGCTCGGCACCGGCTACGAGTTCGCCCACGACGACGACTACGACCGCACCTACCCCGAGCTCAAGGAGGGGACGCTGGTCTACGACGACGCCAACGCCTTCGAGCTGGAGCGCTTCATCGAGCGGGTCCAGCCGGACCTGGTGGCCGCCGGGATCAAGGAGAAGTACGTGTTCCAGAAGATGGGTCTGCCGTTTAGGCAGATGCACTCCTGGGACTACTCCGGGCCGTATCACGGCTACGACGGCTTCGCGATCTTTGCCCGGGATATGGACATGACCCTCAACAACCCGGTCTGGGACCGCATGACCCCGCCGTGGAAGGCCACCGGCGAGCCGGCCTCCAAGGCGGCCTGACCATCTCAGCCAGGGGCGGGCCGCTCAGCCGGCCCGCCCGAACAGGGCAAGGCGCCGTGCCCGCAGCGCGGCGCAGCTGGAGGAAGCGCAATGAACGAAGACACCGAAGCCATCAAGCCGTGCTACCCGCTGTTCCGGGATGACGACTACCAACAGGTCCTCAGCCGCAAGCGCCGGGAGCAGGAGGAGGGCGTCGACGCGGCGAAGATCGACGAGACCTTCGAGTGGACCACCACCGAGGAGTACCAGCAGCTGAACTTCTCGCGCGAGGCGCTGACCGTCGATCCGGGTAAGGTCTGTCAGCCCCTCGGGGCGGTGCTCTGCTCGCTGGGGTTCGAGAAGACCCTGCCCTACGTCCACGGTTCCCAGGGGTGTGTGGCCTACTTCCGGACCTACTTCAACCGCCACTTCAAGGAGCCGGTGGCCTGTGTCTCCGACTCCATGACCGAGGATGCCGCGGTCTTTGGCGGGCACAAGAACATGAACCAGGGGCTGCAGAACGCCTACCAGATCTACCAGCCCGAGGTGATCGCCGTCTCCACCACCTGCATGGCCGAGGTCATCGGCGACGACCTCAACGCCTTCATCGGCAACGCCAAGGACGAGGGGTATCTGCCGCAGGAAGTGCCCACGCCTTTTGCGCACACGCCGAGCTTCGTCGGCAGCCACGTCACCGGCTGGGACGGCATGTTCGAGGGCATTGCCCGCTACTTCACCATCAACGAGATGGAGGACAAGCAGCCGGGCAGCAACGGCAAGGTCAACCTGGTGCCTGGCTTCGAGACCTACCTGGGCAGCTACCGCTGGCTCAAGCGCGCCCTGGGCGAGATGGGCGTGGAGGCCTCGCTGCTCTGCGATCCCACCGAGGTGCTCGACACCCCGGCCGACGGTGAATACCGGATGTACGCCGGTGGGACGCCGATTGACGAGGTCCGTGACGCCCCCAATGCGCTGGACACCCTGCTGCTCCAGCCGTGGATGCTGACCAAGACCAAGAAGTACATCAAGCAGACCTGGAAGCACGATTGCCCCGAGGTTCAGGTGCCCATCGGCCTCGAGGGAACCGACAACTTCCTGATGAAGGTCTCGCAGATCACCGGCAAGCCGATCCCCGAGTCCCTGGAGCTCGAGCGCGGGCGGCTGGTGGATATGATGACCGACTCCCACCAGTGGCTGCACGGCAAGCGCTTCGCCCTGTGGGGGGATCCGGACTTCGTCATGGGCATGACCCGGTTCCTCACCGAACTCGGCGCCGAGCCGCGCCACGTGCTCTGCCACAACGCCAATAAGCGCTGGGGCAAGGCCATGCGCGCCATGCTCGAGCAGACCCCGTACGGCGAGAGCGCCCAGGTCTACGTCGGCAAGGATCTCTGGCACATGCGCTCGCTGTGCTTCACCGACAAGCCGGATTTCATGATCGGCAACTCCTACGGGAAGTTCATCCAGCGCGACACCCTCTACAAGGGCAAGGAGTTCGAGGTGCCGCTGATCCGCCTCGGCTTCCCGATCTTCGACCGGCATCACCTGCACCGCAACAGCATCTGGGGCTACGAGGGGGCGATGTACATCCTCACCACCATCGTCAACGAGGTGCTCGCCCGGCTCGACGAGGAGACCCGTCACATGGGGGTCACCGACTTCAACTACGACCTGGTCCGGTGATCGAGGAGGAAAGAGCATGGCCATGAAAATCGATCCGGAACTGTGCACCAGCTGCGGCGACTGCGAGCCGGAGTGCCCGGAGGCGGCCATCAAGCGCAACAAGATGGGCCTCTACGAGATCATCGCGGACCGCTGCACCGAGTGCGAGGGGCATTTCGAGATGCCCCGCTGCGAGGAGGTCTGCGAGGTGGACGAGTGCATCGTCCCCGCCGACTGAAGGGAGGAGACGGCATGCAGGATGCGTCACTGCAACCGGAACTGGCCCTGCGCATCGGGCTGGCGGCGCGCGAGCTCCCGGAGCTCGACGTATCGCAGCTGGTGCGGGTGCTGACCGGGCTGCTCGGGGCACCGTTGAGCGCCGAGAAGCTCGCCGGGGTGACCCCCCGGGGGCTGCGCGACGCCGGCGGGGCCCACCACCTGGAGGCCGTTCAGCAGGCCCCGGCGGAGCGGCTGGAGGCCGCCTGCCGGGCCCTGCATGGCGAAGAGGCGGCACCAGAGCCGGTCCCCGAGCCGGAGCCGGGTCCGTCGCCAGAGGGGACCATCCGGGTCGCCTGCGCCTCGAACAGCGGCGGTGAGCTGGATGGTCACTTCGGCGCCTGCGCCCGGTTCCTCATCTACGAAGTCGGTGCCGCCGGCTGCCGGCTTGCCGAGGTCCGGCCGGTGGCCGAGGCGGTCACTGGCAGCGGCACCCGGCGCGACGACCGCATCGCGGCCCGGGTGGCGCTGATCGCCGACTGCCACGTGCTGTACTGCTGCTCGATCGGCGGCCCGGCGGCGGCCAAGGTGGTCAACGCCGGGGTCTTTCCCATGAGGCGCGACGCCGGGGGAGCGGCCGCGGCGCACATGGACGAGCTTCGCGCCGCCCTGGCCGAGCGCCCGCCGCCGTGGCTGGCCCGGCTGATGGCCGGAGAAGGTGCGGCGCGGGTCGCGCCGTGAGGCCGGCGGTTACCGGACGGGGCCAGCAATAGAATCCAACCATAAGCCACAAGGAGTTCACGGGATGCCAAGAGCCCAGGTAACGTTCAAGGATATCGATCTGACCGTCAGCGCGCCGGCGGGAACCCGGATCATCGAGCTGTCCGAGAAGGTCGGCTCGGGGATTGTCTACGGCTGCCGCGAGGGGGACTGCGGCACCTGTCTGTGCAAGGTGCTCGACGGAGAAGAGAACCTGAGCGCGCCCTCGGAGGTGGAGCAGAAGCTGCTACGCGAGCACTTTGCGGGCAAGCAGCAGCGCATCGCCTGCCAGGCGCAGATCCTCGGGGATGTCACGCTGAAACCGGCCTGATCCGCGCAGGGCGGGTCGGATACCCCGCGGGGCGGCGGCAGGGGGGACGCCGTCCCGCGGGGTCGTTGACATTCAGCGCTGCTGCTTGAGGTGGAAGGCCCGCCCGCCGAGGGCGATCAGGTAGAAGGGCATGAGCACGGTGCCCACGGCTACCACCATGGCGATGAAGCCGAGGAAGCTTAGCCCCTCACCCACCGTCGCCATCATCCACAGGCCGAGGATCAGCAGCAGGGCTGCGGGCAGGGCCTGCCCCGCCGGCGGCAGCTTGGCGGCGATGCCGGGGATGACGAAAATGAACAGGGCCAGGGCCATGATCGCCATCAGGATCCCGCCGAACCAGTAGGCGCCGGCCGAGGCCGCGACGGCGCCGAGCACGCCGGTGGCCACCGCCACCAGGAAGGTGACGAGCTCGAGACGCGTGTGTTCCTTCTGAAGCATGGGTAAAGGCTCCTCTCGGATACCGGGTTCCGCGGGAGCTGCGGCGTGTTGCCCCGCTGTGGCTCCCGCACTCGCGTGTCATGGTGCCACAATCTAAGGATGAGACCGGTGCGCGGGCAAGCGCCGAGGCCCGCTGCACCGGACCTTTGGCCGGATTCTGCCGGATGCGATCGAGGGAGCCGTCATGAGCATGCAGAAAATCGTCTTCGCCAGCGACCTGTCGGAACGCGCCGGGCGGGCCGGGCGCCGCGCCGTACAGTTGGCCGAGGCCTGGGACGCCACGCTGGAGGCGGTCCACGTCATCGAAAGCGACGCGCCGGGGCTGCGCGCGCTCAGCGGCTCGCCGGATCGGGAAGGGGTGTTCCAGGCCGCCGCCGAGCAGCAGCTCCAGTCCGGGACCCCGGGCCACCGCGCGCAGCCCCGGGTCCTGATCGGGGATGTGATCGGCGAGGTGGTCTACGCCGCGGACGAGGGCGGCGCCGACCTGCTGGTCGTCGGTGCCCACGGCCGGCAGTACGTGCGCGACTGGATCCTGGGCACCACCGCCGAGCAGCTGGTTTGCCACGCACGGACGCCGACGCTGGTGGTCCGGCGCGACTCCGATGCGCCGTATCGGCGCGTTGCTGTGGGCGTCGATTTCTCGGATTGCTCGCGGGCGGCGCTTCAGTACGCGCGGCGCTGTTTCCCGGCGGCCGAGCTGCACCTGCTCTATGTGGTGGATACCGCCGAGCTGGATCGCATGCGCGCTGCCGGCATCGGCGATAGCTACATCCAGGAGCAGCAGACGCGCTGGATGGACGAGGCGCGGGCCGACCTGGAATCGTTCGCCCGGGACGAGGGGCTGGGCGCCGACGAGGTGCACCTGGAGGTGCACGCCGGCTATCCGGCCACGATCCTGCTCGAGGCCCTGGGCGGGCTGGGCGCCGATGTGGTGGTGATGGGCAACCACGGGCGTGGCCGCTGGGCGAACATGCTGCTCGGCAGCGTTGCCGCACGGCTGCTGCGGGAGGTGTCCACGGATCTGCTGCTGGTCCGCGACGACGCCCCCGGGTTCGAGGACGGGGACTGAGCGCTGCTCCGGAGCCCTGCCGGAGGGATCCGGCAGGGGCAGGGTCGGTGGGGCGGGTTTACTGCTCGGTGGCGCAGGCGGCCCAGGCGCTGATGAGCTCGGTCTCCTGCTCGAAGAAGCGGTCGACGGCGGCCTCGGTGGACTCGTCCCGACCGATGAACAGGTAGTCGTTGAGCATCTCCAGGTCGTAGTCCATGCAGCCGATGAAGGCGGCGATCTGCGGATGGTCCTCGTCGAAGCCGAGGCGGGCGAGGGCGTGGATGGTCTCCGCGCCGCCAAGCGCGCCCCTCGGATCGTCGAGGAACGCCAGCTGGTAGGCGCCGAACTTCCAGTGCGGGCTCCAGCCGGTGACCACGATGGGCTCATCGCGGCGCGCGGCCCGGTCCAGCGAGGCCGTCATGCCGGCGTCGCTGGCCTCGATCAGCGTATAATCCAGCCCGTAGGTCTCGATGGCCTCGTGGGACAGGCGCATCAGCCCGGCGCCCGGGTCGATGCCCTGGATGGTCCCGTCGAGCGCGTCCTGCCAGCGCTCCTCATTGAGCTGATCGATGCTGGTCAGTCCGTCCTCGTACAGCCAGCGCGGCACCACCCAGCCCAGGCGGGCGTCGCCGTAGAGCACGCCCAGGTCGAGCAGGTCGTCACTGTAGCGCTCGATGTAGTCCTCGTGGGTGATCGGCTGCCACGACATCAGCATCAAGTCCAGGTCGCCGCGGGCGATGCCGGTGTACTGCGGCGCGATGTCGGTCTGGACCAGTTCGACGTCGACGTCGTAGCGTTCCTCGAGCAGCCGTTCGGCGATCCGGGTGACGAACTCCGCGTCGGCCCAGGCCGTCCAGCCGATGCGGATCTCCTGGCCGGCGGTGGCCGCCAGCGGGGCAATGAGCAGCGCAGCACCGGCGGTGCGCAACCATGAATGAGCCATCGGGCTATCCTCCATTACGGGGTCGAACCCCCCAGCGGAGTATAGTCCGTCGGTCCGGCCGCGCCGGATTCAGGCTCGGGCCACCTCCGGGAAGCGCTCGATCAGGGCCACCGCCCCGTCGACCAGGCGCTCGCCGCGGCTGACCAGCTTCTCGGTGCTGGCGAAGCCGAAGCGGTGGACGTCGCGCAGCGGCTTGTCGACGACCACCAGCTTGCCGGCAAGCACGAAGGCGCGGCCGAAGCCTTCGTGGCTGAGGTTGATCACCGGCACCGCCATCACCCCGCTGCGCGCCTCGATCCGCGCGGACACGGCGTTGTAGAAGGTGCGCACCCGGTTGACCGTTTCGCCGTCGGGGTCGGCGACCACGGGGATGGCGCGCTTGCGCTCGGGGGTGAGGATGAACGGATCGATGACCGCCGCATCGCTGTAGTGTTCCCACGCCCCGAAGGTGTCCGTGGCACGGACCTGGCGGAGCAGCTCACGGATGAACGGTGTCTCGAGGGCGGGATCCTGGTCGTCCAGGACCTGCGCGGTGGCGGTGGTTTCGGGTTGCTCGTCCTGCGGGTTCCAGGTCCACATGGGGGTTCCTCCCTGGTTGGCTGCAGCTGGTCAGTCGGCCCACCAGCCGGTGGCCTCCATGGCGTCGAAACGGGCCTCGCCGGCCGGTTCGCCGCGCAGGGCCCGGCTCAGCCAGGCCGGCGGGCGCTCGCGCAACTGCGCGATCAGGGTGCCCAGCACGGTGTCGATGGCGGTGCCGTGGGAGACCTTGCGCGGCTGGCACCCCTGTGTGAGCAGCCGTCGCACGGCCGGGGCGCCGATGGCGTTGCAGTAGAGCGCGGCGCAGCCCTCGACGACCTGCAGGCGCGGTGCCAGGCGGTCGCAGTCCGGCGCCGCGTCGGCCGGCTCCTCGATGTCGGCCACCTCCAGCAGCCGGGTGCCCGAACACCCCACCTGGTAGATGGCGAAGCCGCTGGCCAGCCCGAAGTGCTGGTCCACGGTGTGCCGGTCGGCGGTGGCGAAGGCGATGCGCACCGAGCCCTGGTGGGCGGGTTCCAGCCCCTCCCCGTCGGCGATCCTTAAGTGACGGACAGTCATCACGGCTCCTCAGGCGATATCGGCGCTGCGGTAGATCGAGCGGTAGGGGCGCACGTCGCCGTGCACCTCGCGATGCTCGAGGAGGGTGTTGGCCAGCTCGAAGAGGGTGTCGCGGCTGCCGCGGTAGCCCACCCGGGGGCGGGTGTGCAGCCCGACCCGCTCCCAGATGGGGTAGCCGCACTGCACGATGGGCACCCCCAGCCGGCCGGCGGTGGCGGCGGCGTGGCCGCTGCCGAGGATCAGCTCCACGCCGTCCTCGCGGCCGTGGTGCTCCAGCGCCTCCAGGTCGCCGATATGCACCCGGCGCGCCGGTATGGCGTCGAGCACCGGCGAGCGCTCCGGGGCCACGGCGGTGGTCACCTCGGCGCCGGCGTCGTGGAGCAGGGTGGTCAGCCCGGCGAGCAGGTCCGCCTCGGTGGCCACGCCCACCGGCGTGGTGCCGAGCACCGAGTGGGTGTCGAGCAGGGCGTCCTGCAGCTGCCGACGCTGGCGCTGGATGCGTGGTGGCGGGGCGGTGCGGTCGGCGATGGCGCACAGGACCATGACCAGCCGGTCCGTGGCGTGCAGGCCCATCAGGTGCTCGAAGCGGTAGTCGGGGACCCCGGTGCGCTCGCGCAGCCGGTCCGCCGCGCGGTTCAGCGAGGCGCCCACGACCACCGTGGCGGCGGCGTCGCCGCAGCCACGCAGCGCCTCCAGCGGCGTCCCGTCGGTGGTGATGGGGCTGAAATCGTCGTCGTCTAGGTGGCCGTCCATGGAGGCCCCCAGGTCGGGGATGGCCACCGGCTCCAGGCCGAAGGCCTCGAGCAACTCGCACAGCGCCTCGGCATCCCCGGGCGAGACGGCGTCGGAGAGCAGCAGGTTGACCCGCCGCGGTGCCCGGCCGGGGCGGGTGCCCTCGGCGGGGACCAGGTGCTCGATGACCGCCTCCACCGTGGCCGCGTAGCCACTGGCCAGGCTGCCGACGAAATCCGGCGTGTTCACCGGCACCACGGCGGTGGCGGCGTGCTCCGGGTGCTCGCTGCGGAAGGTGCGCACCAGTCGTTCGATGTCCGTACCCTCGGCCTCCGAGAGCCCGGTGGTCAGCAGCGTGATCAGCGCCGGCGCGGACTTGCTGCACAGGGTATCCAGGGCGCCGAGGACGTTATCGTCGGCGCCGAGCACCGCGCTGATCGGGTCGATGGCCGTGGTCTGCAACGGGATCGGCTCGTTGAAGTGGCGCACGAAGTAGACCTTGCCGAAGGCCGTGCAGCCCTGGGCCCCGTGGAGCAGCGGCACGGCGCCGCGGAAGCCGAGGGTGGCGAGGGTGCCACCCACCGGTTGGCTGGCCTTCAGCGGGTTGACGCTCAGCGGGCTGGTGGATCGTTCGATGCGGGTCATGGCCCGGTCCTCCCTTCCTGCCGTTCCCAGGGCGCCGGTTCACGCACCTGGGGCCAGATGGGGCTCTCGATGCTGCGGCACAGCTGGCGGGCCAGCTCCACCATGCCGGTGTAGCCGGCGTAGGCGTGGGGGCGCTCCTGGTTGATGTCCAGAAACGGGATGCGCGCCTTCAGCGCGGTGTACATGTTCCGTCCGCCGGCGATGAGCACGTCGGCCTCGTGGGCGCGGACGGTGTCGATCAGCGTCCGCGGCGCGCCGCTATCGAGCATCTGCGCCTGCTCGCCCATCAGCTCGCGGATACGCGCCTTGTCCGCCTCGGTGGATTTGCGCGTTCCGGTGGCGACCACCTCCATGCCCAGATCCTGCAGCGCCGAGACCACCGACCAGCTCTTCACGCCGCCGGTATAGAGCAGGGCGCGGCGCCCGCGCAGGCGCTCGCGGTAGGGCTCCAGCGCGGCATCGGCGCGGGCCTCCTCGCGGGCGATGACCTGCTCGGTGCGCTCGGTCAGTGCCGGGTCGTCGATCAGCCGGGCGAAGCCGCGCAGGGCGGCGGAGGTGTCGGCGACGCCGTAAAAGCTGCCCTCGAAATACGGGATGCCGTAGCGCTCCTCCAGGGTGCGCGCCACATTCAGCAAAGCCTTGGAGCAGACCAGCATGTTGGCCTCGGCCCGGTGGAGGGTCTGCAGCTCGCGGTAGCGGGCGTCGCCGGATAGGCTGCCGAGCAGGCGCAGGCCGAGCTCGTCGAGCAGCGGCAGGACGTTCCAGAATTCGCCGGCGATGTTGAACTCGCCGATCAGGCCTACGTCGTGGATCTGGCGGTCCGCCGGTTGGTCCTCTGCCGGCACCGGTTCCGGCTCGCGGGTGCCGACGATGTGCCGGACCACCGCCTCGCCAGCGATGCGGTTGCCCAGGTTTTTGCTGCCGTAGAATCCGGCGCAGTCCACCGGGATGACTGGCGTGCCCCAGCGGCGCTCGGCGCTGCCGCATACTGCCTCGAGGTCGTCGCCGGTGAGTGCCGGTACGCAGGTGTTGTAGACGAACACCGCCGCCGGGGCGTGTTCGTCCACGGCCTGCTTGATGGCGTGGAACAGCCGCGCCTCGCCCCGGCCCATGATCACGTCCTGCTCGCTGAGGTCGGTGGTCATACCGATGCGCCACAGGGTGGGCCCGGTGGAGCGGGTGCCGCGGTTATCCCAGGAACTGCCGGCGCAGCCGATGGGGCCGTGGACGATGTGGGCGGCATCGGCCACCGGCAGCAGGGTGATCTGGGCGCCGTCGAAGGCGCAGCCGCCGGCGGCGGCCCCGGGGGTGGGACGTGCGCAGCCGGACTTCGACCCCTGGTTGTGGGCGCAGCCCGGCTCGTCGAGCAGAGCGGCGATCTCCTGGTTGCGCATGGGCGGGCAGCTCCGGTCGTGGGTGGCTTGCCCGCAGTGCAGCAAGGCGCGTGCCACGCCCGGTCCGCGGTCGCCGCCGCCCTGTGCCGGGCGGTGGCCGGGCGGCGAGCGGCGCGCGCGTGTCGCAAATCCGACGGGCGGGCGTTATCGTGTGCCCTTTCGCACAACCTGCGTTGACCCGGGATAGGGCGCACCGCAGACTATTTGGAATCGTTGCAAAGTACCCGGGACCCGAGCCATGCGGCAGATCCTGCTCGACACCGAGACCACTGGCATGGACCCCGCCGAGGGGCACCGCATCATCGAGATCGGCTGCGTGGAACTCGAGCGCCGGCGGCTGACCGGCAACAACTTCCACGAGTACCTCAATCCCGATCGGGCGGTGGACGAGGGCGCGGAGAACGTTCACGGCCTGTCGAACCGCTTCCTGGCGGACAAGCCGCGTTTCGCCGACATCGCCCGGCGCTTCGTCGACTACGTCCGGGATGCCGAGCTGATCATCCACAACGCCCCCTTCGACGTCGGCTTCATCGACGCCGAGTTGGCCCGTCTGGGGCCGGCGTGGGGGCAACTCGAGGACTACTGCACCGTCACCGATTCGCTGCAGCTGGCGCGGCGCATGCATCCGGGGCAGCGCTGCAGCCTCGACGCGCTGTGCAAGCGCTACGGCGTGGACGGCTCGCGGCGCGAACTCCACGGCGCGCTGCTCGACTCCGAGCTGCTCGCCGAGGTCTACCTGGCCATGACCGGTGGCCAGGGCAAGCTCTCCCTGGACGGCGAGGGCCTGGAGCCGGGCGGCGCCGAGCCGATCCAGCGGCTGTCCCCGGAGCGGCCGCGACTGCGCGTCCCGGAATCGGGCGAGCTGGAGCGCGAGGCCCACGAGCAGTTGCTCCAGCGGATCGAGGCGACCTGCGGTGGCCCGGCGCTGGGGCGCCGGGCGGGCGGCGGCGAAGAGGCGGCCGGCTCATGATCCGGGCACCGCTGCGGGCGCTGACCTTCGATCTCGACGACACCCTGTGGTCCGTCGAGGACGTGCTCGCGGCGGCCGAGCAGACCCTGCACGACTACCTGCGCGAAGCCTACCCGGTGGTGGCCGAGCGCTTCGATCCCGATCGCATGCGCCAGCTCCGCCGCGAACTCGCCGCCGCGCGGCCTGAGCTGACGCGCAACGCGACCACCCTGCGCCGTGCCACCATGGCCGAGATCGCCCGCTGCTGCGGGATCGATGGGACGGCCGCGGAGCGCTTTGTGGAGCAGACCTTTGCCGTCTTTCTCGAGGCGCGGCAGGCCCGGGTGGCCCCGTTCCCCGAGGTGTTGCCGGCGCTGCGCGAGCTCTCGGCGCGCTTTCGGATCGGCGTGATCACCAACGGCAACGCCGATGTCTACCGTACGGCGCTGGGGCCCTGCGTCGACTTCGTGGTGCGCGGCGTGGATATTGACATCCCCAAGCCGGAGCCGGCGATCTTCGCCCTGGCCTGTGAGCGTGCCGGGGTACCACCGGGGGAGGTCCTGCACGTCGGTGATGATCCGCACACCGACGCCGCCGGCGCCCTGGCCGCGGGTATGCAGGCGGCGCTGATGTGCCGTCACGGCCCGCCGGAGCCGCCGGACGGCGTGCCCGACTGCCTCATGGTCCCGGACATGGAGGCGCTGCGCCGTGCCATCGAGCGCAGTGTGGGTGCGGGGCCGGCACAGGACGTTTAGAATGCTGTACAAAAGATGTACAAACCCAGGGAGATCATGAGTCGGGAGAGTGAGCAGAACCGGGAGGATGGTGCCCAAGAGCCACAGCCACGCATACCGGTCGGCGTGAGCAGCTGCCTGCTCGGCGAGGAGGTGCGCTACGACGGCAGCCACAAGCGCAACCCCTTCGTGACCGAGGCGCTCTCGCGCTACTTCCGCTACGTGCCCGTCTGCCCCGAGGTGGCCATCGGGCTGCCCACCCCGCGGCCGCCCATCCGCCTGGAGCAGGCCGAGGACGAGCGGGTGCGGGTGCGTGGTGTGCGTGACCGGCAGACCGACGTCACCGAGGCCATGGAGGCCTACGGCCGCGAGAAAGGGCGTGAGCTGCACTGGCTCAGCGGCTATATCCTCAAGTCCAAGTCGCCGAGTTGCGGCATGGAGCGGGTCAAGGTGTATAAGCCCGACGGCCATCCGGCCGGGTTCTCAAGCCGTGGCGCCTACGCGCGGACACTGATGGAGACGAATCCGCTGCTGCCGGTCGAGGAGGAGGGCCGGCTCAATGATCCGGCCCTGCGCGAGGGCTTTGTCTGTCGGGTCTTCTGCTACTACCGTTGGCAGCGCCTGGTCGAGGCGGGTCTGACGCGCAAGGCCCTGGTGGACTTCCACGCCGAGCACAAGCTGTTGCTCATGGCCCACGACGACCAGCGCATGCGCGCGCTCGGGCGGTTGGTCTCGACGCTGGGCGAGCGGCCGCTGGAGGCCGTGGCCGAGGCCTACATCGAGGCGTTCATGGCGGCGCTGGCCCGGCCGGCCACCCGGGGGCGGCACGCCAACGTGCTCTATCACCTGCTCGGCTACCTCAAGCGGGAGCTGGATCCGGCGGACAAGCAGGAGGTCGTGGACGTCATCGAGCAGTACCGCACCGGCATGGTGCCGCTGATCGTGCCGGTGACGCTGCTGCGCCACCACTTCCGCCACTGGCCGGATCCCTACGTGGAGCGGCAGTTCTATCTCTACTGGAGCCCGCCGGAACTGGCGCTGCTCAATCAGGTCTGACCGGGCGGCCGGGGTCGCTCCACGACATTCGAGACGAAAAGGAAGGGCTGCGTGCCGTTACGTTCGTTGCTGCGCAAGGGTTGGGGGGTCGCTGCGCCCGTGGTGGTGCTGCTGGCGGCCGTGCTGGTGCTGGCGGCGCTGGTCTGGACCCGCCCCGATCCGCCTGCCGAGGAGCCCACCGAACCCTCGTGGGTGGTCGCCACCGAGCGCGCCGAGCCCGGCGTCCACCAGCCGCTGCTGCGCCTGTTCGGCTATATCGAGTCGCCCTCGGATGTCACCGTCAAGTCCGCGGTGGAGGCCGACGTCGCCGAGGTCCGGGCGCGCGACGGCCGCGTGGTGGAGGCCGGCGAGCTGCTGGTGCGCCTGGACGACGGTGAACTGCGGGACACCCTGCGCCAGCGTCAGGCCGATCTCGACGAGCAAGAGGCCGCACTGCGCCAGGAGCGCCGCGCCGTTGCGGCGGACCGCGAGGATCTCGAGGCCGAGAAGGCGCTGCTGGCCATCGATGAGCGGCGGGTGGCGCGGCTCGAGGAGCTCGTGGCCGACAACGCCGCCTCGCCCTCGGAACTCGACGACGCCGAGGAGGCCCGGGAGCGGCAGCGCCAGGCGGTGATCCGGGCGCAACAGGCGGTGGACGACGCCGAGGAGCGCTTGGCCGTGGCCGAGGCGCGGCGCGACAGCGCGGAGGCGGCCCGCGACCAGGCCCGGCGCGACGTGCGCCGCACCGAGGTGCGCGCCCCCTTCGACGGCCGGGTCAGGGCGGTGGCCGTGGGCCGGGGCGATCGAGTGAGCCCGGGCAGCGAACTCGTCGGCCTCTACGACACCGGCGAGCTGGAGGTCCGGGTGCAGATCCCCACCACGCGCATCGGGGCCCTCTATCGGGCCCGCGCCGCTGACACCGGGGTGTACGGTGAGGCCCTGGTGGACGGCCGCGGGCTCGCCCTGGAGCTGGACCGGCTGGCCGGGCACACCCCCCGGGAGCGCGGCGGGGTCGAGGCGATCTTCGCCGTCGAGGAGCGCCACGACGAGGTCGCCCTGGATCGCTTTGCCGAGGTGATGCTGGAGCTGCCCCCGGAGCCGGGCACGCTGGTGGTGCCCTACGAGGCGCTCTACGGCACCGAGCGGCTCTACGTCATCGAGGAGGACGAGGAGGCCAAGCGCCTACGCGGCATCGAGGTGCAGCGCCTGGGCGAGGCGCGGCGCCCCGACGGGGGCCGGGGGGCGCTGGTTCGCGCCCCGGAGATCGATGCCGGCACGCAGATCGTTACCACCCAGATCCCGCAGGCCACGGATGGGCTGCGCGTGCGCGTCGAAGCGGAGAGCCGCTAGGCGATGGTCGAGCAGCGGCGAGACGCGCTGCGCTGGTTGGCGGAGCACCCGGTAGCGGCCAACCTGGTGCTGGCGCTGATGTTCATCAGCGGCTTCTACGCCGTCAGCCAGCTCAACACCCAGTTCTTCCCCAGCTTCGAGCTCGACGTGGTCACCGTGCAGGTGCAGTGGCCGGGCTCCACCGCCGAGGACGTCGCCGACTCGGTCACCACCCCCCTGGAGGACGCCGTGCGCGACGTCCAGGGGCTGCGTGAGATGCAGTCGCGCTCGGCGGACGGCGTCAGCAACATCAGCCTTGAGTTCTTCCAGGGCACCGACATGGCCGACACGGTGGAGGACGTCAAGGACCGCGTCGCCGCCGTGCGCAACCTCCCGGAGGAGGCCGAGGAGCCGACCATCCGGCGCATCACCCAGTTCGACCCGGTGGCCCGCGTGGTGCTCAGCGGCGATGCCCCGCCATCGAGCATGCGCGCCTGGGCGCGTGAGCTCGAGGACGACCTGCTGCGCCGCGGGGTGGCCAATGTCGAGGTCACCGGCATGCCGGATCTGGAGACGGCCATCGAGGTCGAGCAGCGCGTGCTGCTCGACTCCGGTCTGACCTTCGGCGACCTGGGGGCTGCCATCGACGCCGAGAGCACCGATCTGCCCGGCGGCGAGGCCGGCGAGGCGGATATCGCCCGGCAGCTGCGCAGCCTCGAGCAGCGCCGCGGCGTGCAGGAGTTCCGCGATCTGCAGATCACCGACGGCGATGGCCAGCCGCTGCTGCTCAGCGACCTGGCGCAGATCGAGCGCCGCGCCCGGGACGGCCAGGTGGACTTCCGCCTGGGCGAGGACACCGCCATCGAACTCTACGTCCAGCGCGCCGAGGGCGAGGACGCCCTGGGGGCGGCGGCCATCCTCGAGGCCTGGTACGACGATGTCACGCCAACCCTACCCGAGGGGCTCGAGCTCACCGTCTACGACGAATTCTGGGAGCTGATCAGCGAACGCATCGGCCTGCTGGTCAGCAACGGCCTGGCCGGGCTGCTGCTGGTGGTGGCCATCCTATTCACCTTCCTCACCGCCCGGGTGGCGTTCTGGGTGACGGTGGGCATCCCCGCCGCCTTCCTCACCGCGCTGGTGGTGCTCTGGGGCGTGGGCGGCAGCATCAACATGATGAGCCTCTTCGCGCTGATCATGACCCTGGGGATCATCGTCGACGACGCCATCGTGGTCGGAGAGCGCGGCGTGGCCCGCTTCCAGCGCGGCGAATCGCCGGGGGAGGCCGCCGCCGGCGGCGCGCGGGACATGCTCGCCCCGGTGATGGCCTCTTCGCTGACCACGGTGGCGGCGTTCATCCCGTTGATGGCGATCAGCGGGGTGATGGGCAATATCCTCTTCGACATCCCGTTGGTGGTGATCTGCGTGATCATCGCCTCACTGATCGAGGCCTTCATCGTCCTGCCCGGGCACCTGCGCCGCTCCTTCGAGGGCGATCAGCGCGGGCGCGAGCCGAGCCGCTTCCGGCGCTGGGTGGACAGCGGCTTCCACGGTTTCCGCGAGGGGGCTTACCGGCGCGGCATCACCCGGGCGGTGGAGTGGCGCTGGACCACGGTCTCGTCGGCGGTGGCGCTGCTGGTGGCGGCGGTGGGACTGGTGGTTGGTGGTCGGATCGAGTTCACCTTCTTCCCCGAGCCCGAGGGGACGGTGCTGCACGCCAACGTCGGCTTCGCGCCGGGCACGCCGCCGGAGCGGGTGGAGGCCTTCCTGGCCGACATGGAGCGCCAGCTCCACGCCGCCGACGAGGCGCTCTCCGAGCAGCGGCTGGTGCGCACCCACACCGTGCGCTACGGCGAGATGCAGGCCCGCGACGCCCAGGACGCCAACCGTGGCGATCATTACGGCAGCATCGCCGTGGAGCTGATCTCGCCGGAGGATCGTGACGTCCGCAACACCGATCTGATGAACGCCTGGGAGGAGCGCATCACCGAGCGCCCCGGTCTGGAGCGGCTGGTCATCCGCGAGCGCAGCGCCGGCCCGCCCGGCGAGGACATCGACGTCCGCCTGACCCAGGGGGATCCGGGCACCCTGCGGGCGGCCGCCGACGAGCTGCGCCAGGTGCTGCACCGCTATCCGGGGCTGGGCAGCATCGACGACGACCTGCCCTACGGTCAGGAGCAGTGGGTGTACCGTCTCACCGCCGAAGGCCGGGCCCTGGGGCTGACCACCGAGGCGGTCAGCCGGCAGGTGCGCGATGCCTTCGCCGGCGAGCTGGCCCAGGTCTACCACCAGGGCCGTGACGAGGTGGAGGTGCGCCTGCGCCAGCCGCTGGCCGAGCGCCGCGATCTCTCGGCGGTGACCGATCTGCAGATCCGCCTGCCCGACGGGGATCTGGTACCGCTGGAGAGCGTGGCCACCATCGAGTCGCGCCGTGGTTTCGAGGTGGTGCGCCACCACAACGGCGAGCTGGCTGTGAGTGTGACCGGCGACGTGGACGACCGGGTGGCCAACACCGGGCAGATCCGCGCCGATCTGCGCGAGAATGTCCTGCCGGAACTCACCGAGCGTTACGGCGTGGCCGCCGAGTTCGGCGGGCAGGCGGACTTCCAGGACGAGACCCTGGCCGATATGCAGCGCGGGCTGTTCTTCGCCCTGGGGCTGATCTACCTGATCCTGGCGTGGGTCTTCGCCTCCTACGGCTGGCCGCTGCTGGTGATGTCGGTGATCCCCTTCGGGCTGGTCGGGGCGCTGGTCGGCCACTGGGTCATGGGGCTCGACCTGACCCTGCTCTCGCTCTTCGGCCTCTTCGGCCTGACCGGCATCACCGTGAACAACGCCATCATCCTGACGCTGTTCTACAAGCAGATCCGCAATGACGGCACACCGGTGGTCGAGGCCCTGGCCGAGGCCTCCTGCCAGCGCCTGCGGGCGATGATCCTCACCTCGCTGACCACCATCGGCGGGCTGTTGCCGCTGCTCGCCGAGCAGTCGGTACAGGCGCAGTTCCTCATCCCCATGGCGGCGGCCATCGCCTTCGGTCTGGCCGGGGCCACGGGTATCGTGCTGTTCCTGATGCCGGCGCTGCTGCGCATCTATGAAGACGCGGTTGCCGGGGTGACGCGGTGGCGGTACGGTACAACGCCATGACCGAGCATGCGGACCATACGCCCCGGTTCGGGGCCCTGATCATCGGCGACGAGCTGCTCACCGGCCGGCGCCGTGATCGGCACATGGAGGCGGTGATCGAGCGGCTCGACGCCCGCGGGCTGGAGCTCGCCTGGGCGCGGTTGATCGGTGACGACCCGCAGTTGCTGACCCGCACCCTGGGCGAGACCTTCGCCGGGGGCGACATCGTCTTCAGCTTCGGCGGCATCGGCGCCACCCCCGACGACCGCACCCGGCAGTGCTGCGCCGAGGCGGTGGGACGGCCGTTGGAGCGCCACCCCGAGGCCGAGGCGGCCATGCGCGAGCAGTTCGGTGCCGAGACCACCGAGCAGCGCCTGCGCATGGTGGAGTTTCCCGCCGGCGCCTGGATGATCCCCAACCCGGTCAACCGGGTGGCGGGCTTCTCCTGGGGCGACCACCACTTCGTCCCCGGCTTCCCGCGCATGGCCTGGCCCATGGTGGAGTGGGTGCTGGACACCCACTACGCCCACCTGCAGGCGCCGGGGCGCACGCTGCAGCGCGCGGTGCGTGTCCCCGGGGCGCGCGAGGGGGCGATGATCCCGCTCCTTGAGCGCTTCACCGCCGCGTACCCGGATCTGCGCATCTCCTGTCTGCCGGGTGGCGGCCGCGAGCGCGGCTTCGAGGTCGAGCTCGGTGTGCGCGGGCCGGCGCCGCGGGCCACCGAGGCGCTGGAGGCGCTCACCCGCGAACTCGAGGCCGCTGGCTACGGCTGGGAGCCGGTAGCCGACGCAACTCCCGGCGCTGGCAACGGTCCAACCCCATAATCCCCTGCGTTACCCATCGAGGTCCTGAGCCCATGTCGGATCCCTCCGTCATCGAGCCGTCCACCCGCTATTTCCGTCCCGAGGCGTTCACCGCCGACGAGACGCTCAGCGCCGATGAGCGCGAGGCGCTGCGCGAGCGCATCCGCGCGCTCCTGCGCGAGCGCGATGCGGTGCTCGTCGCCCACTACTACACCGACGCCGAGCTGCAGCGGCTGGCCGACGAGACCGGCGGCTGTGTCGCCGACTCGCTGGAGATGGCCCGCTTCGGCGCCGAACATCCGGCCTCCATGCTGGCCGTCGCCGGCGTGCGCTTCATGGGCGAGACGGCCAAGATCCTCACCCCGGACAAGCGGGTGATCATGCCGGATCTCGAGGCCACCTGCTCGCTGGATGTCGGCTGTCCGGCCGACGAGTTTGCGGCGTTCTGTGATCAGCACCCGGATCGCACCGTGGTGGTCTACGCCAACACCTCCGCGGCGGTGAAGGCCCGCGCCGACTGGGTGGTGACCTCGAGCATCGCCGTGGACGTGGTGGCCCACCTGCACGAGCGCGGCGAGAAGATCCTCTGGGCGCCGGACAAGTACTTGGGTGACTACGTGCAGCGCCAGACCGGTGCGGACATGCTGCTCTGGGATGGCAGCTGCATCGTCCACGAGGAGTTCCGCGGCCTGGAGCTGGCCGATATGCGCCAGGCGCACCCCGGGGCCCGGGTGCTGGTCCACCCGGAGTCGCCGGCGGCGGTGGTCGAGCAGGCCGACGTGGTCGGCTCCACCTCGCAGCTGATCCGTGCCGTGGCCGAGATGGAGGCCGACACCTTCATCGTTGCCACCGACGCCGGCATCTTCCACAAGATGCACGAGGCTGCCCCGGACAAGACGCTCATCGAGGCGCCCACCGCCGGGCGCAGCGCCACCTGCCGCTCCTGCGCTCACTGCCCGTGGATGGCCATGAACGGGCTGCGCAGCCTGGCGGCGGCGCTCGAGGCCGGTGAGCCGCAGGTCACCGTGGATCCCGGGGTGGCAGCCGGGGCGCGGCGCTCGCTCAACCGTATGCTCGATTTCGCCGCCGAGCGGGCCCGGCAGGTCCTCGGCACCGGCGACGCCTGACCGGCACGCCCGGCGCGGCGGCTACCCCGCGGCGGCGTCCGCCGCGCGGCGCTCGGCGATGCGCCGCTGCAGCGCCTCGTGGCGGATCTCGTCCACCGGAAAGTCCCACATCAGCCCCATGGCCGCGAGCTTGAGCGCCGCCGGGGCGATCCCCGCGACGAGCAGCAGGGTGCTGACCTCGCCCGTGCCCGGGGCGGGGTTGGGCGGGGCGAGGGCCACGGTCAGCAGCGCCGCAGCGCCGGCCAGGGTGAAGCCGACGCGGCCGGCCAGCGACCAGACGGCGAAGTGCAGTCCGGTGCGCGGGGCGCCGGTGTGGGCGGCTTCGACGTCGGGGATATCGGCCTGGATGGCGGCGGAGAGCGCCCAGTCCAGGCTGCCGGTGAGCCCAAGCAGGGCAGCGAGGATGAGCAGCGGCAGGGTGTGGCCCGGGCCGAGCAGCGGGATCCAGATCAGCACCGCGGCGGCGAGGACCAGGGCGGCGCACCAGATGGCGTGCTTGCTGTAACGCAGGGCCAGCGCCGCACCCAGAGGCAGGCCGATGAGTGCCGCCAGGAGGTAGGCCGCCAAGGCGGTCGGGGCGGCGCTGGCGTCGCCGACGATGCCGGCGGCGATGGGCAGCAGCAGGGCGGCGGCGAGGGTATTGGCGGCGACGTTGGCCGTGTGGGCGCCGAGCAGCCGGCGCCACGCCCGCAGCCCGCCCAGGCGTCGGGCGATTACGCCGAACCCGCCGGGCGGGGCCGCCGGCTGCCGGTCCGGCAGGGCGAGGATGGCCAGGGCCGCCAGGGCGGTGACGCCGACGAGCAGTAGGTAGAGGGCCGCGAGCGCGTCGAGGCGCGCCGCGCCCACCTCCACGGCGAGCAGCGGGGCGCCCAGCCCGAGCCCGATGCCGAGCAGGGTGGCCAGCTGCGCCGCGGTGAACAGCCGAGTGCGGTCGTGGTAGCCGGCGGCCAGCTCGGCGCCCCAGGCCAGGTGGCTGACCCGCATGAGCACCCAGCCCAGGGTGGTCATGGTGCCGCCGAGGAGCAGCGGCAGCAGACTGGTGCCGGGCTCGAGCAGCAGCAGCGGCGCCAGTCCTGCCAGGGTGAGTCCGGCACCGGCCCACCAGCCGCCCCGGCGCCGCGCCGCCAGGGGCACGGTGTCGCTCCAGGCGCCGGCGACCAGCACCGCGACAGCGTCGAGCAGGCGCAGCGCGATGAGCACCGCGATCACCGCCACGGCGGCCACCTCCGGTGCCTCCAGTCGTTGCGGAGCGATCTGCAGGAAGAACGGCGGCACGCTCGCTGCCAGCGGCAGGGCAGCCAGGGCGTAGACGAGCGTCGTCAGGGGCGAGGGGGTGGCGCTGCTGCGGGGTGTGGGATCGCTCATGGCGATACGCTACGATGCGTGCCGCCGGCGTGCCAGCGCCTGCGCCGGAACGTCGCGACAGGCCCGCAATCGAGGATCGCACCACCGTGGAAAACCCGACCCGGGACGATCGCAGCCTCGCCGTGCTCTACCGGGACGAGCGGCTGATCGCCGTCTACAAGCCCGCCGGGCTGCTGGTCCACCGCAGCAACATCGACCGCGACCGCGATGTGCTCCTGCAGCGCGTCCGCGATCAGCTCGGCGGTCACTGGGTCTACCCGGTTCACCGGCTCGATCGGGCCACCGCCGGGGTGCTGGTCCTCGGCCTCGATCCCGACGCCGCGTCCGTGCTCGCCGCCGCCTTCCGCGAGCAGCGCATCGGCAAGCGCTACCAGGCGGTGGTGCGCGGCTGGGTCGAGGCGCCCGGACGCATCGACCGCCCGCTGGGCGCCGGGCGCCGCGGCGAGGGGGGCGCACCGCAGCCGGCGGTCACCGACTACATCCCGCTGGCCTGGACGGAGCTGCCGATCCCGGTCTCGCGCTACGACACGGCGCGCTACACACGCCTGGAACTGCAGCCGCAGACCGGGCGGCAGCATCAGCTGCGCCGGCACATGAAGGCGTTCAGCCACCCGATCATCGGCGACACCACCCACGGCGACGGCGCCAACAACCGGCTCTTCCGCGAGCGCTTCGACGCCCGGCGGCTGATGCTCGTTGCCACCGAACTCACCGTCCCCCATCCCGGGGATGGCCGTACGGTGCGTCTGACCACCGAACCCGACGCCGAGCTGCAGGCGATCATCCGGCAGGCCGGGCTGGCGGCGGACCCCGACCCGGCCCCGGCCGGCGAGCGCGACTAGTCAGTCCCGAGCCGCTCGTGCAGGTAGCGCCGGCAACCCGCCGGGGTGGACAAGCGGTAGCTGTGCGCACCGGGGATCGGCACCCCGGCCGTGCGCTCCAGTGCTGCCTGGAAGCGCAGGAAGTCCACCGAGTCGATCCCCAGCTGGGCGTGCAGGCTGCGCTCGGCGTCCAGCCGACGCACGTCCGCCTCCGGCGCGATCTCCGCCAACGCCTCCTGCAGGGCCCGCTCGATGCGCGCCTCGGTCTCCTCCGCCACTGCCGATTCCTCCGCCGTCCGATACGGGCGCTGCACCCGGCGATGGCCTGCCGGCTGGCTTCCCTGTTGCCGGGACCGATAGACTGGCCCCGTGGTGCACTGCAGCGCCCGCAAAGATCCCGAGCCCGATGACCGTACGCAATCTCGAAAGCCTCTTCCAGCCCCGCTCCATCGCCCTGATCGGCGAGGCCAGCGACACCGATCGCCGCATCCTGCGCAACCTGCTCAGCGAGCCCTACCAGGGGCCGGTGATGCCGGTCATGGCGGGGATCGACTCCATGGGCGGTGTCCCGGTCTTCCCCGCGCTTGAACGCCTGCCGGCGGTGCCGGATCTGGCCGTCATCACCCGCCCGCTGGAGGTGGTGCCGGGGCTGATCACCGCCCTGGGCGAGCTGGGCACCCGTGCCGTGATCGTCACGCGCGCGGTCCCCCGGGACTACACCCAGGAGCAGCGCGAGGAACTCGAGCGCACCATTCTCGAGGCGGCGCGCCCCCATCTGGTCCGGGTGGCCGGGCCGGGGAGCAGCTGCATCAGCGTCCCCCACCGGGGCCTGCACGCCTCGTCGCTGCCCATCACACTGGCCAGCGGCAAGGCGGCGCTGGTCACCAAATCCTCGGCCATGGCCGGGGCCGCCCTGCGCTGGTGCCGCGAGAACGACTCGGGGCTGTCGCACATCATCCACATCGGCGCCGCCACCGACGTGGACCTGGGCGACAGCTTCGACTACCTGGCCACCGACCACCGCGCCCGCGCGGTGATCGTCTATATCGAGCGGGTGCGCCGGGCGCGCAAGTTCATGTCGGCCCTGCGGCGGCTGGCCCGCATGAAGCCGGTGATCATCCTCAAGCCGCCGCAGGTGGGCGAGGCGGAGATCGACGACTTCGTCTACGACGCGGCCTTCCGCCGTGCCGGCGTGGTGCGGGTGGACGATCTGGAGGAGCTGTTCAGCGCTGTCGAGATCCTCGACAGCAGCCGGGTGCCGGGCCGCGACGGGCCGCTGGCGATCCTCGGCAACAGCCGCAGCATGGGGCTGCTGGCCAGCAACGCCCTGCGCCGCTACGACAGCAGTCCGCAGCAGCTCTCCGCGGAGAGCAATGAGGCCCTGCAGGAGCTGGCCCGGCGCAACGCCAGCAGCCACAATCCCCTGGACATGGGCGTCGACGCCGACGCCGACGCCTACGATCGGGCCCTGGAGATCCTCGGCAAGGACCGGCGCATCAGCGGTATCCTGGCACTCAAGGCGCCGGGCGCCAGCGACGACGGCGAGGGCGTGGCCGAGGTGGTGGTCCGCCACGCCAAGCGGCTGCGCAAGCCGGTACTCGCCGCCTGGGACCCCTCCGCCGGAGAGGCCGGGTTGCGGCGGCTCGCGGCGGCGGTGCCGGCCTTCGCCTACCCCGAGGAGGCGGTGCGCGCCTACAGCCGGTTGCTTCAGTACCGGCGCAGCCAGACCCTGCTGATGCAGACGCCGCCCTCGTTGCCCGAGGATTTCACCCCGGACTACGAGCAGGCGCGGCTGATCCTGTCGGCGGCGCTGACCGCCGGGCGCGATCAGCTCAACGAGTACCAGACGGCGCGGCTGCTCAGCGCCTACTGCATCCCCTGCGTGGAAACCCGCCGCGCCAACGACCCGGAGGACGCCGCCGCGGTGGCCGCCGAGCTGGATCAGCCGGTGGCGCTGAAACTGATGTCGCCGGAAGTGCAGCTCAAGTCCCAGGCCGGCGGCGTCGTCCTGGATCTGGGCGGCCCCGAGGCGGTGCGCGCCGAGGCCGAGGCGATGCTGGCGCGCCTGCACGAGCTTCGCGGCGACGACGTAGCCGTGGACGGCTTTGCCGTGCAGCCGATGACCCGCCGCGACGGGGCCTTCGAGCTGACCCTCGGCGTGCGCCCCGGCGGGCCCTTCGGGCCGGTGCTCTACTTCGGCCACGGCGGTACCGAGACCGAGGCCATCGCCGACTGGGCCTGCGGGCTGCCGCCGCTGAATATGCACCTGGCCCGGGAGATCATGCAGCGCACCCGGATCTACGGGCTGCTGGTGGACAGCGGGCTGCGCAAGCCGGATCTGGATGCGGTGGCGCTGAGCCTGGTCAAGCTCTCGCAGCTGGTCATCGATTTCGGCGCCGTGCAGTCGCTGGACATCAACCCGCTCTGGGCCACCGGCCGCGGGGTGCTGGCCCTGGACGCCGGGGTGGGCATCCAGCCCCAGCGCGGGGATCCGGCCGACTCGCTGTCCATCCGCCCCTACCCCCAGGAGCTCAGCGAGCGCATCGAACTGCCCGACGGCCAGTGCCTGAACCTGCGCCCGGTGCTGCCCGAGGACGCCCCGCAGCTCAACGCCATGGTCGAGCGAACGCCGCCGGAGCAGGTGCGCATGCGCTTCTTCCAGGCGCTGAAGAGCCTGCCCCAGGAGATGGCCGCGCGGCTGACGCAGATCGATTTCGACCGCGAGATGGCGCTGGTCATCACCCGCGACGGCATCGCTGGCCGGGCGCCGCTGCTGGGGATGGTCCACATCAGCGCCGATCCCGACCTGGAGCAGGCGGAGTACGACATCATGCTCGACCCCTCGGTGGCCGGCATGGGGCTGGGCCCGATGCTCATGCACCGGATCGTCGACTACGCCCGGCGCCGTGGCATCCGCGAGATCTACGGCGAGGTGCTGCGCGAGAACGAGCCGATGCTCAAGATCAATCAGGCCATGGGCTTTCGCATCGAGCCGAGCAGCGACGACCCGGGGCTGATGCACGTGACCCTGCGCCTGGACGGCGACGGCGCGTGACAAGCATATGCCCGATCCGTAATGTATGCCGGCATGCGGTGACCACCCCGAGCTGAAGGAGCCTCGCATGAGTCAGGAAGAGAACGCCCGGGTCAGCCTGGCCCACCTGCCGCTGCCGCTGTTTGCCGCCACCATGGGCCTGGCCGGCCTGGCCATGGTCTGGAACGAGAGCCATAGCCTCTGGGGCTGGCCCGCCTGGGTAGCCGAGGCCGTGGTGGTGCTGGCGGTGATCAGCTTCGTCGCCATGGCCGCAGGCTATGCCCTCAAGGCGGCGCTACACCCATCGGCGGCGTGGGGCGAGGTCACCCACCCGGTGCGCCTCAACTTCCTGCCGGCGGTTTCCATCTCGCTGATCCTGCTGGGCATCGTGACCGAGTCGGAACCGCTGTCCACCGCCCTGTGGGGCAGCGGGGCGTTGCTGCACCTGATCCTGATGCTGGCCATCGTCACCAGTTGGATGCAGCGTCAGCTGGAGCTCGGCACCCTGAATCCGGTCTGGTTCATCCCGGCGGTGGGCAACGTCCTGGTGCCCATCCCGGCGGCGCAGGCCGGCTACATGGAGGTGGCCTGGTTCTTCTTCAGCATCGGGCTGTTCTTCTGGCTGATCCTGATGACCCTGGTGTACTACCGGCTGATCTTCGCGCCCAACCTGCCGGCGTTCCTGCTGCCCACACTCTTCGTGCTCCTGGCCCCGCCGGCGGCCGGCTACCTGGCCTGGGTGTCGCTGCTTGACGGCGGCGATCCCGGGGTGGTCGGTCGGCTGCTCTACTACAAGGCGTTGTTCACCTTTCTGCTGCTGCTCATCCAGGTGCCACGGCTCGTCCGCCTGCCGTACTACCCCTCCTGGTGGGCGTACACCTTCCCCCTGGCCGCCTTCTGCCTGGCCAGCCAGCACTTCGTGCAGGCTTACCAGACCGGCGGCGGCCGCGGCGTGATGCTGCTGGTGGTGCTGACCACGCTGGTCATCGCCGTGGTCTTCGTCGCCACCGTGATCAAGCTGCTCAGCGGCAAGCTGCTGCGCCCGGAATAGGGCGGGCCGAGCCAGGGCCCGGGTGGGATACCCCGGCGGCGAGTGGCTTCATTGCGCCGCCGGCCGGGCGTACCCTGAACTGCGGAGCAGCCCGCGCAGGGGACGACCGCCTTGGTCAAGCCGCTTTCCCACCATGAGATCCTCACCCGGGTGGCGCCGTTCAGCGACGCCGGGTGGGCCGTGGATCTGGCCGCCAGCGACCGGGTCCACCGCGAGATCGCCTTTGAGCCGCGCAGCCACGAGGGGCTGGACGCCGCCGAGGGGCCGGTCACCGAGCAGCTGGTGCTCGCCGAGCGGGAGCCCGGGCTCTATCGGCTGAGCGCCACCTACACCGCCGCCGATGGCACCTGGGCCGGTCTCGCCCTTGATGGTGGGTGTCCCGCCGACCTGCTCGCGGGCCTGCAGGCCACGGAGCTGCGCCCCCGGCTGTTCATCCGCATCGCCGGTGTCTGTATCGGCCGCAGCTACTGGGCGAAAGCCTCCGAGGCCGACCCCGGTGACCCGCGGTGGCGGGCCGTGGGCGCCGAGGCGCGGCTGGCCGGGCGGCGCGTGGTGCTCGACGCCACCCCGGGTGCCGGCCTGCCGGCGCAAATCGAGATCACGCCCCACCCCGAGGGCGAGCCTGCGCTGCCCGAAGACCTGATCGCCGTCCTCGGCTGGGGCTGGCGGCCGCTGGTCTGGCGGCAGAAGGCGTGGCGCAGCACCCGGGCGCTGCCCCGGGAGGAGCCGCGCCGGCGGGCGGCCGTCGAGGCCCGGATCGAGCAGCTCGTCGCCCACCTGGCGGCGGTCTTCGCCGAGCCGCCGAGCGCCTTCCACCGGCGCTTCCGTCGCCGGCGCTGGGCGGTGGTGGGCCGCCGGCTGCTGCCGATGACCGTCTTCTTCCTGATCCTCGCCGCGGTGCCGCTGTTCGGCGTGGTGCTGCCCGAGGGCGAGATGCCGCCGTGGCTCCACGGTGTCCCGCCGCTGCTGGCCATCGGCGCGCTGCTCTTCTCCGGGACCGAGGTCCCGCTGGTGGACCGACCGCCGTTGCCGCGGCCGCTGACGGCGAGCACCTGGCACGGAGGGAGCGATGGCGGCTGATCCGATGAACATCCCGGCGGTCTCGGTGGCCGCCGCCCGGCAGGCGCTGATCGAGCAGTACGCCGACCCGATCCTACGCCGGCGGGCCACCATGCTGTGGGGCACCCGCGGCGTGGGCAAGTCCTCGGTGGTGGCGCAGGTGGCCGAGCACTTCGGGGTGCCTCTGGTCGACCTGCGCCTGACCACCATCGAGCCGGTGGACATCCGCGGGGCGATCTACGCCGATGAGCAGCAGCAGCGCACGGTGTGGTTCCCGCCGGAGTTCCTCCCCGGTGCCGACCAGCCGGAGGGAATCCTCTTCCTCGACGAGCTCACCGCCGCCGATCAGCGTCTGCAGATCTCTGCCTACTCGCTGATCCTCGATCGCAAGGTGGGGGCGTACCGGCTGCCCGACGGCTGGCAGGTGGTGGCGGCGGGCAATGCCCGCTTCCAGGGGGCGGTGAGCCACGACATGGGCACGGCGCTGGCCGATCGCATGTTCCACTTCAACGTGCAGACGGCCCTGGAGGCGTTCCTCGACTACGCCGCCGAGCGCGAGCTGGCCCCGGAGGTGATGGCCTTCCTGCGGGTGCGCGCCGACCGGCTCGACGACACCGCCACGCAGCTGGCCAACGACCACCTGGTCGGCGCCAGCCCGCGGGGCTGGGAGGATGTCTCTTCGGTGCTCCGGGCCGATCTGGGCGATGCCGTGCGGCGGCTGTTCGTGCAGGGGCGCATCGGGGCCGCCAACGCCGCTGAATTCTTCGGGGTGCTCGATGAGCTGCAGGCGGCTGCCGACGTCACCCGGCTGCTGGCCGCGCAGCCCGGGCCGGAGACCGCGGCGCTGCTGCCCGAGAGCCTGGATGGCCTCTACGGCATGGTCTACGGCCTGGTGGCGGCGGTCACCGACGAGCCGACCCTTACCCGCGCCCTGGAGATCATCGAGCAGTTCCCGGAGATGCGCGGGCGTACGCCGCTGCCGGCGCGCGAGGCGCAGACCCTGGCCATGGAGTTGCTCTTCCAGCGCGGTCTGGCCTGGGGCCTGGAGGGGGCGATCCTGCGCAGCGAGGCGTACCAGCGCTACATGGCCGAGCGCCGGGCCGATGGCGACTGAGCCCTACACCCACCGCGGCACGGCGGCGATTCGCGTGATGGTCGAGCAGGCCCCCGGTACCGGCGGGCTGGCCCTCTGGGCCCACCACCAGGATGTGGAGGCGGGCGACCTCGAGGCGCCGGTGGTCAACGACGGCCGCACCCTCTACTACACACCGGCCTTTGCCGGACTGCCGCGGGCGCAGCAGGTGGGGTGGGTGGCCCACGAGGTGCTCCATGTGGCCCTTCGCCATGCGCAGCGCCGGGAGGCCCTGGCGGGGGTCCTCGGCGATGTCGATCCGGCGCTGTTCAACCACTGCGCAGACGCCCTGGTGAACACCACCCTTGGCCACCTGGACTGGCTGGAACTGCCCGCCGGGGCGGTGACCCTGGAGCGGGTGCTCCGCGAGGTCCTGCCGGATGACGCCGCCACCCCCGAGCGCGCGCTGCTCGAGTGGGACGTGGAGCGCCTCTACCGCGCCGTGGACGATCGGCGCGGGGGCAGCAGCGAGGACCGGGGCCGGGCCGGGCAGCAGGGCGGGGCGGCGAGCTCGGGCCGGCGCGATGGCGCCACCGGGCGCAGCGATGGGCCGCGGGCAGCGCGGCTGCGCCAGCTGGCCGCCGGCGCCGAGGCCGATCTGTTGCCCGCCGAGGGCGAAGCGCCGGAGGTGGCCGCGGAGCGGGCCCGCGCCTGGTCCGAGCGGCTGCTGCGGGCGCACGCCGATGACGGCGCCTTCTCCATGCTGCGCGGGCTGCTGGCCGATCGGCCGACGCCGCGCACGCCCTGGGAGCACATCCTGCGCACCCGCCTGGCCCGGGGGCTGGCGCGGTTGCCGGAGCGCTCCTGGTCGCGCCCGGCGCGCTCCTGGCTGGCCAACCGCGGCCGCACCGCCGGTGGCCGGCGCATGCCCTGGGAGCCGGGGGTAGTCACGGCGCGGCGGGTGCCGCGGCTGGCGCTGGTGGTGGACGCCTCCGGGTCCATCGACGACGCCCTGCTGGAGCGCTTCGCCAGCGAGCTGACGGCCATCACCCGGCGCAGCGAGGCGCAGCTGGTGGTGATCGTCGGCGACGACCGGGTGCGCCGGGTGGTGCACCTGGCCCCGGGCGACTCGCCACGGGCCGAGCTGACCTTCCACGGCGGGGGTGGGACGGACTTCACCCCGCTGCTCGAGGAGGCGGACCGCCACGCCCCGGATCAGGCGGTGGTGCTCACCGATCTGCAGGGGCCGGCGCGCTTTCGCCCACCGTGGCCGCTGCTGTGGGTGGTGCCGCCGGCCTGGGCCGATGCCGAGCCGCCGTGGGGCGAGCGGCTGGTGCTGGCCGATGTGCCCGCGGGCAGCCCTAGCGCGGCAGCAGCCGCTCCATGAAATCGGCGTTGCGGAACCACATCAGGGTGGGGGCCTCCGCCTCCGGCACCTCCTCCTGGGTGAGGATCAGGTGCTCGTCGCGGTCCCAGACGAGCCAGGTGAAGGCGTCCTCGATCCGCCGGTCCGGCTCGCCGAGAGCTTCGCGCAGGCGCTCGTGGTTGGCGTCGTGCTCGGCCGGGTCGAGGACGACGTTCACTGCGGCCAGGGCGTTGTCGCTGTCGAAGAACAGCGCCAGGTAGTCGGCGGCGTAATCGTCGGCGCGACTGACCGGGGCGAAGCAGACCCGCTCGCCGGTCTCCAGGCCGGTCTCGTCATCGGTGCACTCGAATTCCACCTTCTCCAGCCGGTCCTCCAGCTCCTCGCGCGGCGTCTCGGCGGTGAGTTCGGTCAGGCGCAGATCCGCCTCCTGGGCCGGGCGCAGATGCTCGCGGGCGAAGGCCAGTACGACCATGATGATGACGAACATCACCAGGGCGGAGATCAGCATGCGCATGGGTCGATGATCCTCCTCGCGGGTGTGGCGACGGCCGACAGCGGAGGCGCGGCCGAGAGAGCGCGCCAGCGCTGGCGGCTCAGGGTACCTGCCCCGTCATTGGCGGCGCCAGCTTTTGAGGTTACGTTACGCGGGTGTCTCGCCGTGACCCCGGGGAGGGGGCCGATGCTCGTCAGTGCCGTGACCGGTCTGGGCGCCGTGCTGCTGCTGATGACCGCCGTGTGGGCGTATAGCCTGCGAACCGGCGACGCCAGTCTGGTGGACCGTTTCTGGGGCGCCGGTTTCGTGCTCCTGGCGCTGCTCTACCAGGCGCTGGCCGGGTTCCCGGCCCACGGCTGGTGGATCGTCGCCCTGGTGGCGCTGTGGGGCGGGCGGCTCAGCCTTTATCTGACCTGGCGTAGCTGGGGAGCGGGCGAGGACGCCCGTTACGCCGCGCTGCGCCGATCCGGCGGGCCCGGCTGGGCCCGGCGCAGCCTGGTGACGGTGTTCGGCCTCCAGGCAGTGGTGCTGTGGCTGGCGGCGGCGCCGCTGCTCCACGCCATCGCCCGGGGCGATGCCGAGGCGTGGACGGCACCGCTGGGGCTGGTCGCCGCGGCGGTCTTCCTCGTCGGCTGGCTCTACGAGACGGTGGCCGACGCCCAGCTGGCCCGCTTCCGGGCCGATCCGCGCAACGCCCGCGCCGTCTGCGACCGCGGCCTGTGGCGCTACAGCCGCCACCCCAACTACTTCGGCGAGATCCTGGTGGCCTGGGGGCTGTGGGGGCTGGCCGCCGCCGCCGGCGGCTGGTGGACGGTCTTCGCCCCGCTGCTGATGACCGGGCTGCTGCTGCGGGTCTCCGGGGTGCCGCTGCTCGAGGCGCACCTGCGCGATACCCGGCGCGACTACGCCGACTACGCCGCCGCGCGCAATGCCATCGTCCCCGGCCCGCCGCGGCCGGCCGACCGGGGGTCCGGCCATGACTGAACGGCAGCGGATCGGCTGGCGCGAGTGGGTGGCGCTGCCGGAGCTGGATATCCACCGGCTCAAGGCCAAGGTGGACACCGGGGCGCGGACCTCGGCGCTGCACACCTTCGCCATCGAGCCTTTCGAGCGCGACGGGCGGACCTGGGTGCGCTTCGGTATCCATCCCCGTCAGCGCTCCTCCGAGCCGGAGCTCTGGTGCCAGGCCCCGGTGGCGGATCGCCGGGTGGTGGCCGACTCCGGCGGCCACCGGGAGTCGCGCTGGGTAATCGCGACCCTGCTCGAACTCGGTGGAATCCGTTGGCGGGCGGAACTCACCCTGACCGATCGGGACACCATGCGCTTTCGCATGCTGCTCGGCCGAACGGCCATGGCCGGCCGTTTCGTGGTCGACCCCGAAGCCTCCTACCTGACTGGGCGGGCCGCGCTCCGCCCCCGTGTCACCGCGACCCGATGAGGAGACGCTGAAACCGTATGAAGATCGCCGTGCTCTCGCGCAACTCGCGGCTCTACTCCACGCGCCGACTGGTGGAGGCGGCGCAGAGCCGCGGGCATCAGATCCGCGTGATCGATCCCCTGCGCTGCTACATGAACATCGCCACCAGCAACCCGGAGATCCACTACAAGGGGCAGAAGCTCGAGCCCTACGATGCGGTGATCCCGCGCATCGGGGCCTCGGTCACCTTCTACGGCACGGCGGTCCTGCGGCAGTTCGAGATGCTCGGCACCTATCCGCTCAACGAGTCCCAGGGCATCAGCCGCTCGCGGGACAAGCTGCGCTCCATGCAGCTGCTCTCCCGCGAGGGGGTGGGGATGCCGGCGACCGGGTTCGCCCACTCCCCGGACGATACCGACGACCTGATGCAGCTCGTCGGCGGCTCGCCGGTGGTGATCAAGCTCCTCGAGGGGACCCAGGGCATCGGTGTGGTGCTGGCCGAGACGCGCAAGGCCGCCTCCAGCGTCATACAGGCTCTGCGCGGGCTCAAGGCGCACTTCCTGGTCCAGGAGTTCATCGAGGAGGCCGGCGGCGCCGATATCCGCTGCCTGGTGGTTGGCGGCAAGGTGGTGGCCGCCATGAAGCGCCAGGGCAAGGAGGGCGAGTTCCGCTCCAACCTCCACCGCGGCGGCAGTGCCAGCCTGGTGCGCATCTCGCCCAAGGAGCGGGCCACGGCGGTGAAGGCCGCCAAGGTGCTGGGCCTGAACGTCTGCGGTGTGGATATACTGCGGGCCAACAGCGGTCCGGTGATCATGGAGGTCAACTCCTCGCCGGGTCTGGAGGGCATCGAGACCGCCACGGGCAAGGATGTCGCCGGAATGATCATCGAGTTTATCGAGCGCAACCGCAAGCCGGGCAAGACCGGGACCAAGGGCCGGAGGGGCTGATGGCCCGGCGGCGCTCCCCGTTCGTCATCAGCGAGCAGGCCGTGCCTCCGGGGGAGCGGCGCACGGTGCAGCTGGACGTGGCGCAGCTCTACACCCACACCCCGGTGGGCATGCCGGTGCATGTGGTCCACGGCCGCCGCGATGGCCCCACGCTGTGCCTGAGTGCGGCCATCCACGGCGATGAGATCAACGGCATCGAGATCATCCGCCGGGTGCTGGCCCTGCCGCAGCTGCGCCGGATGCGCGGTACGCTGCTGGCGGTGCCGATCGTCAACGTCTTCGGCGTGCTGGCGCAGACCCGCTACCTGCCCGACCGGCGCGATCTCAACCGCTCCTTTCCGGGCAGCGCCGGCGGCTCGCTGGCCGCGCGGCTGGCCCATCTGTTCATGAGCCAGGTCCTCGAGCGGGCCTCCCACGCCATCGATCTGCACACCGGTACCGCGCACCGCACCAACCTGCCGCAGATCCGCGCCAACCTCGATGACCCGGGTACCCTCGATCTGGCCCGGGCCTTCTCGGCGCCGGTGATCATCAACTCGGACCTGCGCGACGGCTCACTGCGCCACGCCGCCGACGAGCGCGGCATCCCGGTGCTCCTCTACGAGGCCGGCGAGGCGCTGCGCTTCGACGAGGACTGCATCCGCCTGGGCGTGCGCGGGATCACCGGGGCGATGCGCGAGCTGGGCATGCTCCCCCGAGTCAAGCGCAAGTATCCGCCGCGCCGTCCGGTGCAGGTGGAGAACACCCGCTGGGTGCGGGCCGAGAGCAGCGGTATCCTGCGCACCACGGTGCAGTTGGGCCAGCGGGTGCGCCGCGGCGAGCAGCTGGGGCTGATCTCCGACCCTTTCGGCGATGGCGAGACGCAGGCGCTGGCGGCCTTCGATGGCATCGTCATCGGCCGCACCAACCTGCCGCTGGTCCACGAAGGCGACGCGCTGTTCCACGTCGCGCGGGTGCGCCACCCGGATCGTGCCTCCGAGGTGGTCGAGGAACTGGCAGAGCTGGACGCCGAGGAGGATGAACCGTCGTGAGGCGTGCAGGCATCAGGAGGGAGACCGGATTCGATGAGTGAAGCGAAGGGGACGGCGGCCGGGGGGCACCACGCTGGCGGCTTGCCCCTGTCCGAGGCGCGGCGGCGCATCCTCGACGAGGTCGCCCCGCTGATCGGGCAGGAGCGGGTCGCCCTGGGCAATGCCCTGGGGCGCGTGCTGGCGGAGAACATCCACGCCCCGCTGGATGTGCCCGGGGCCGACAATGCCGCCATGGACGGCTATGCGGTGCGCAGCGTCGATGTGCCCGGCGAGGGGGCGGTGCCCCTGCGCGAGGTGGGCTGCGTGCTGGCCGGGCAGGCGCGCCAGCAGCCGCTGGGCGCCGGTGAGTGCGTGCGCATCATGACCGGCGCGCCGGTGCCACCCGGCGCCGACGCCGTGGTCATGCAGGAGCAGGTCGAGCGCATGGAGGGGGCGGAGGTTGTCGTGCCCGGACCGGTCGCCGCCGGCACCAACATCCGCCGTGCCGGCGAGGACCTGGCCGCCGGCAGCGTGGCGCTCGGCGCCGGACGGCGCCTGCGACCGCAGGAGGTGGGGGTGCTCGGCTCCCTGGGCTGTGTCGAGGTGGCGGTCCACCGGCGTCCGGTGGTTGCCTTCCTCTCCACCGGCGATGAGCTCTGCGCCCCGGGCCAGACCCCGGGGCCGGGGCAGATCCACGACAGCAACCGCCACCTGATCGGCGCCGCGCTGCGCCGGCTCGGTGTCGAGGCCCTGGACGCCGGCGTCATCGGCGACGACGTGGGGGCGCTCAAGGCGGCCCTGAGCGAACTCGGCTGCTACGCCGATGCGGTGATCACCACCGGCGGGGTCTCGGTGGGCGAGGCGGATACGGTCAAGGATGCCGTCGACTGCGCCGGCGACGTGGCCTTCTGGCGGGTGGCCGTGCGGCCGGGGCGGCCCCTGGCCTTCGGCCGCGTCGGCCAGTCGGTCTTCTTCGGCCTGCCGGGCAATCCGGTCTCGGCGGCGGCCACGTTCTACCAGCTGGTCCAGCCGGCCCTGCGCCGGCTGATGGGCGAGGCCGGCACCTTGCAGCCGGTCCAGCTGCCGGTGATCGCCGCCGAGCGCCTGCGCAAGCGCCCCGGGCGCACCGAATTCCAGCGCGGCATCCTCGAGCCCGGCGCCGACGGTGCCGTGCAGGTGCGCTCCACCGGGGCCCAGGGTTCGGGGATGCTGACCTCGCTGGTCCACGCCGATTGCCTGATCGTCCTCGAGGCGGAGCGGGGCGACGTGGCGGCGGGGGAGACCGTGCAGGTACAGCCCCTTGAGGGGCTGCAGCGCTAGCCGGCCTTGGCGATGGCGCCGCCCGCTGCCGATGCCCGGATCACCGGCGTCGTCCTGGCTGGGGGCAGCGGCCGGCGCATGGGCGGCCGCGACAAGGGGCTGGTGCCGCTGGCCGGACGGCCGCTGGCCGCTCATGTGCTGACCCGACTGGCCCCGCAGGTGGCGGCCATGCGCATCAACGCCAACCGCCACGCGGCGCGCTACCGGGCCCTGGGGGTACCGGTGGACGGCGACCGCCCCCCGGGCGGGCTGGGGCCGCTGGCGGGTATGGCCAGCGCCCTGGCCTGCGCGCGGACGGAGCGCGTGCTGGTGGTCCCCTGCGATGCACCGTTGTTGCCCCATGATCTGGCGGCGCGGCTCACCGATGCCCTGGAGGCCGCCGACGCCGAGCTGGCGGTGGCCCGGCTGGAGGGTCGGTTGCAGCCAGTCTTCGCGCTGCTCAAGCGCCGCCTGTGCGCCGATCTCGACGCCGCCCTGGCCGCCGGCGAGCGCCGCGTCCACGGCTGGCTGGCGCGCCACCGGGTGGCCGCGGCGGACTTCGACGATCAGGCGGCGGCACTGGTCAACATCAACACCCCGGAGGCGCTGGCGCGGGTGGCGCAGCGCCTGGACGCGGCGGCGGAGTGACCGGGCCGGCGGGCTGCGGCGCGGCGCCGCAGCGTGTACCATCGTCGGCTTCCAGCGATGCGGGATGGCTCTATGGTGAACGAATCCGACGCCTCCGGGCCGGCGCTCCGGGCCGAGGGGCTGCTCAAGCGCTACGGCGGGACGACGGTGGTCGATGGCATCGATCTGCATGTCCCCCGCGGCGAGTGCTTCGGGCTGCTCGGACCTAACGGCGCCGGCAAGACCACCACGCTGCGCATGATCCTCGGCGTCACGCCGCCGGATGGCGGCACCCTGGAGGTCCTCGGCGAGCCGGTGCCGGCGCGCGCCCGGGCGATGCGCGCGCGCATGGGGGTGGTGCCGCAGATCGACAACCTCGATCCGGACTTCACCGTCCGCGAGAACCTCTTCACCTACGCCAGCTACCACGGCCTCGGCCGCGAGGCCGCGCGGCCCCGGGTGGACGAGCTGCTCGCCTTCGCCGCCCTGGAGGGCAAGGCGGATGCGCCCATCGCCTCACTCAGCGGCGGCATGAAACGCCGCCTGACCCTGGCCCGGGCGCTGGTCAACGACCCGGATCTGGTGGTCCTCGATGAGCCTTCCACCGGGCTCGACCCCCAGGCGCGGCAGAACATCTGGCAGAAGCTGCGGGCGCTGCAGAAGCAGGGACGGACCCTGGTGATCACCACCCACTACATGGAGGAGGCCGAGCGCCTCTGTGACCGGCTGGCGATCATGGACCACGGCCGGATCATCGACTGCGACAGCCCGGCGGCGCTGGCGCGCAGCCACCTGGAGCGCTACGTGGTGGAGCTGCGCGGCGACGAGGCGCGGGCCTGGCTCGGTCGGGCGGGGCTTTCCGGTGCGGCGCGGGTGCGTGAGGTGGGCGAGACGGTGCTGCTCTACGCCGACGACCCGGCACCGGTGGCCGGCGCCCTGCACGAGCAGGGGCTGACCTACCTGCAGCGCCCGACCAACCTCGAGGACGTCTTCCTGCACCTGACCGGCCACGAGCTGAGGGAGTGACCATGAGCGAACGCGTGGAGATCGCCTCGGAGGAGGCGGATCCGCCCTCCGAGCGCGACCGCTGGCTGCCGCGCCCGAGCGTGCGCTTCATCCCGGTCTGGCGCCGCAATTTCCGCGTCTGGCGCCGGCTGATCTGGCCGTCGCTGCTGGGCCACTTCGGCGAGCCGGTGCTCTACCTGCTGGCCTTCGGCTACGGGCTCGGGGCGCTGATCGGCGATCTCGACTCCGGGATGCCGTACATCGTCTTCATCGCCTCGGGCATCGTCTGCTCCAGCGCCATGTTCACCTCCAGCTTCGAGGCGCTGTACTCCGCCTACACGCGCATGGAGACCCAGCAGACCTGGGCGGCGATGCTCGGTGCGCCGCTGTCGGTGGACGACATCGTCCTCGGCGAGGCGGTGTGGGCGGCGAGCAAGTCGCTGCTCAGCGCCGGGGCCATCGGCATCGTCGCCGTGGCCCTGGGCATCCTCAGTCTGCCCGGCATGCTGCTGGCGCTGCCGGTGGTTTTCCTCGCCGCCCTGGCCTTCGCCAGCATGGCGCTGATCATCACCGCGCTGTCGCCGAGCTACGACTTCTTCCTCTACTACTTCACGCTGGTCCTGACGCCGATGCTGCTCCTCTCCGGGGTCTTTTTCCCCATCGAGCAGCTGCCGGCGCTGGTCGCCGGGCTGGCCTACCTGCTGCCGCTGGCGCACATGGTCGAGGTGGTCCGGCCGCTGGCGGTGGGCGAGGGCCTGGCCCCGGGCGCGCTGCTCCACCTGCTGGTGCCGCTGGGCTACATCGCGGCCGCCTTCACGGTGGCCTCGTATCTCTTCCGCCGCCGCCTGATCCGCTGAGCCGGCCGGGCGGCCGCCGCCGGCTCAGCCCGGCGGCGGCTCGCCGCCGGGCGGTGGCCCCACCAGCCGCTGCGCCTCGGCCAGGGCCTGGCGGACCCGCCGCAGGTCCCCGCCGGCGATGGCCTCCTCGGCCTCGGCCAGGCTGCGGGCCACGGCGGCCAGGTCGCACTGGTCGCCGGCCCGACGGGGCGGGCGCACCGCGCCGCCCGCCGGGCGGCGTGGGCGGAGCTGGGGGATCCGCCGGCCCAGGCGCTGCAGGAGGATGCGGGCGCGGGCCTCGTCGGGGTGGTCGCCGGCGAGCTCGGCGACACTGCGGCTGAGCGCCTCCAAGCGCTGCCCGGCGGCGCGGGCCGGATCCTCCTGGCCCTCGATTTCGGTGAGCAGCTGCTCCAGCTGCAGGCGGGTGCGGGTGGCGTCGCCGCCGTGGTTGCGCGGCTGCTGCATCAGGGCGGCCTGGGTGGCCTGGCGGAAGCGTTCGCTGAGTGCCGGCGGCCGTGGCTCGTCCAGTTCCCGCCAGCGGGCCATCAGCGCCCGGCGGCGGGTGTGGTAGCCGGGCCACCAGCCGCCCTCGGCGAGGCCGGTCATGGCGTTGGCCAGCGAGGCGGCGGCGCCCGTGGCCGGTGTCGGGCCGTCGTGGTCGGCGGCGGGGGCCGCGTCGGTCTCTGTGGTGGCGGTGTGCCCCTCGGTGGTGGGCGGTGCCGGCGGGTTCAGGCGCCGCTCCGCGGCCTCGGCCACCTCCGGGGCCAGACTGCGGGCCCGCTCGGCCAGCGCGCGCAGGCTCTTCGGGTCGTCGAGCTGCTCGACGGCGTGCAGCCGGGTGTCGGGGTCGTCGTCGTGGAGGGCCACCTCGGCGATCACCTGCGCCTGCTCCAGCTGGGCGAGGGCGGCGCGGCGCACCGCCGGGGTGCGGCCCTGCTGGGCGATGTGTGCGGCCACCGTGGGGTCGTCGCAGTGGCGTAGCTCGGCGGTTACCGCTTCCGGGGCGGCGTCGCCCACCAGCCGCTGGCGGTAGCGGACCGTGGCGGCCGTGCGGACGCTGGCGTCCGGGTCGTGGCGCCTCAGCCGGCGCAGGGTGGCCAGGTCGCTGCAGCGCTTGGCGGCGGCCTCGCGCACCGGCGGGGCCGGGTCGTCGATCAGGGCGGCCAGGGCCTCGGCGGTCTCCGGCTGGTTGGGATCGAGGTCCATAGCGGCGCGACGACGGGTGGCCGGGTCCGGGTGACGCCAGCGCGGGCCGAAGAGTCCGGAGAGCGTTCGCCAGTGGGCCATGAAGCGGTTGCCGGGGCGTGAGTGAGACTCTGATTCTAGCACCCGGGGCGGGTGCGGTCGGAGCGACGAAAAACCCCCGATACCCGACCGGGTACCGGGGGCGGTTGCGGGCGCCCGGGGGCGCCGGTTCTAGACCTGCTGGCTGAGCTTGATCAGGCGGCGCTCGTGGCGCAGCCCGATGAGCAGGCTCAGGCAGATGAGCAGCAGGATCACGGTGAACGGCAGTCCGGCCGAAACGGCCCCTGCCTGCAGGGCGCTGAGCGCGGCGTCACCGCCGACGAACAGCAGCACACCGGCGATCAGGCCCTCGAGCACCACCCAGTAGACGCGCTGGGCGTCCGGGGCGTCGGTCTTGCCGCCGGCGGTGATGCTGTCGATGACCAGCGAACCGGAGTCCGACGAGGTCACGAAGAAGACCAGCACCAGGAAGACCGCCACCGAGGCGGTGAGCAGGGTCCAGGGCAGCTGCTCGAGCATGTGGAACAGGGCCATGGACTCGTCGGCGCCGATGCCGTCGGCCAGCGCGCCGATGCCCTCGATGGCCTGCTGCAGGCCCACACCGCCGAAGGCGCTCATCCAGAAGACGGTCACCACCGTGGGCACGATCAGCACCGCGGTCATGAACTCGCGCACGGTGCGCCCGCGGGAGACCCGGGCGATGAACATGCCGACGAACGGCGACCAGCTGATCCACCACGCCCAGTAGAACGCCGTCCAGCCCTGGAGGAAGGTCTCGTCCTCGCGGCCGACCGGGTTGGAGAGGGCGAAGAAGTCGCCGGCGTAGGCGGCGGTGGTGTGCCAGAGCTGGGTGACGAAGGCGATGGCGCCACCGGCGATGATCACGAAGAGCATCAGCAGCCCGGCCAGGCTGATGTTCAGGTTGCTGAGCAGCTTGATACCGCCGTCGATGCCGCGCAGCACCGAGATCAGCGCCGCCACCGTAACGCCGATGATGATGGCGACCTGGGTGGCCAGGGTATCGGGGACGGCCTCGAAGACGTAGCTCAGGCCGCTGGCCGCCTGCTGGGCGCCGAAGCCCAGGGAGGTGGCCAGGCCGAAGATGGTGGCCAGCACCGCCACGGTGTCGATGATGTGGCCCAGCGGCCCCCACACCCGCTCACCCAGCAGGGGGTAGAAGACCGAGCGTACGGTCAGCGGCAGCCCCTTGTTGTAGGTGAAGAACGCCAGGGCCAGCGCCATGACGCCGTAGATGGCCCACGGGTGCAGGCCCCAGTGGTACATGGTGGCACCCATGGCCGCCTTCGCCGCCTCATCGGTACCGCCCTCGATGTTGAACGGCGAGCCGAACCACTCGGTGTAGTAGCCCACCGGCTCGGCCACCGCCCAGAACATCAGGCCGATGCCCATGCCGGCGGCAAAGAGCATGGCGAACCAGGACAGTCGCGAGAAGTCCGGCTTGGCGTCCTGTCCGCCGATGCGGATGCTGCCCAGCGGCAGGATGATCAGCAGCAGGCAGAAGAGGACGAAGATGTTGCCGGCGGTGAGGAAGAACCAGTCGAAGTTGCTGGTGGCCCAGCCGCGGACGCCCTCCAGGGCCTCCTGGGCGGGGGCGGTGAAGATCAGGGTGCCGATGAGGAAGACGAAGATGAGCGCGGAGCTGACGATGAAGACCGGGTTGTGCAGATCCAGAGCCAGCCCGATGGGCCGGATCTCTGGGGTGATGTTCTGCTCGCCGATCTCGTGGTCGGTGTCGTACGCCTGTTCGAGCTCCTCGATCTCCTTCTTCACCTCTTTGGGGTTGGTGTTCTCGGGATCGGTCACGGGTGAAGCTCCCTGTGGCTGACGAGGACCCGCACGCAGGACTGTCGCAGTGCGGGGTACGGCAAAAGCTTCCCAAAGGGTTGCGGGAGAGTCAATTCAGACCGCGGGGGATCTTGGGGCAGCCAAAGCAGTAGCCCACAGACAACAAGGGCGCGACCGAGGCCGCGCCCTTGCAGGTGGCTACATGCTTCTCAGACCCGGATGGGGTTAGAAGTAGTAGTCCATGGTGAGGTGCACCGACTGGGTAAACTCATACTCACCGTCGTCGTTTTCGTGACCGGTAAGTCCGTCCTCCTGGTCGGTGATGTTCTCCAGTTGCACCTCGGCGTAGATCCAGCCCGGGCCGTAGTTGTAGCGGGAGCCGAGGACCAAGTCGTAGGTGTCGTCATCACGCTCCAGGTCACTGTCCGGGGAGCGGCCGGTGAGGTCGCCGTAGTGGTACCAGTCACCGGCGTTGAAGCCGGCGCTGAGCATCATGACCTGGCCGGAGCCTTGGGTTGTAAAATCCTCAGGGTCAGTACCACCACCGGCGGCACGTGCAGCTTGAGTGGTGTCGTCAAAGCTATCTGTATCGCCCTGATCGTAGTGGACCAGCTGGCCAGCAAGGTCCCAGGCGCCAATGGTGCCCTCGGTGTAGAGACCGGCGGCCCAGTGGGTCTCGGTTTCGTCAGCCCCTGCGACCCAGACCTCGTCGTCATCACTAAACTCTTGGTTCGCCAGTTGGCCAGCCTGCAGGGAGGCGCCGTGGCGGAAATCGCCCTGGGTGAAGCCAAGGTCAGCAACCAGCGTGTTGATCTTGTGGTAGGTGTCGTTGCTGCCCCAGTGCTGGCCAATGGCACCCACGCCGGCGCCGTCATCCTGGGAGGTGGTGTCGGTGCCCCAGTTCTGGCTCTTGATGAACATGAAGCTCATGTCCATCGGGTTGTTGGCCGGGTCGAAGTCGAAGCGGATGCCCGGATTGTACTGGTCACCGAAGCCGCGCGCCAGGCGCTCGCCGGGCCAGAAGTTGAAGCGGCTGTAGGTGAACGGGACCTCGGTCTTGCCGACGGTCATGGTCCACTCCTCGCCGTAGTGGCGGCCGATGGCCAGCTCCTTAAAGCCCCACTCGCGGTCGTCGCCGCTGAAGGACTGGAAGCTGCCGGTGCCGAAGCGCAGCTCGGAGTCGAAGAACCAGTCACCATGCTCGTGATTGGCGTAGATGATGCCGGCGGGCAGGTCGAGGTCGCCGGCGCGATCCTCGTTCGCGTCGTTATCCACGTCGTAGGTGTAGTTGACCCACGCGCCGAAGCTCAGGACGTCGTCCAGTGCTAGCGCCGAGGACATCGGCGTGGCCAGGGCCACGGCCGCACCGGAGAGGACCAGGCTCTTGGTCTTGTTGTTCATGGGTGCTCCCTCTTTTTGGCTCTCTATTGAATCGTGGTGCCCGAATAATTTCGCCGAAACGGCGGGGGCCCGGCAAGGGCCGGGCCCCGCGTCAGGCCGAGCGGATCAGTTGCGGGCGCAGCGGATCCACTCGTCGACCAGATCGGCCTCCTCGTCGAGGAACTGCTCGACGGCCGCCTCGGTGCCTTCCTCGCGGCCGAGGAACATGTACTCGTTGAGCAGATCGATGTCGATGTTGATGCAGCTGGCGAACTCCGCCACCTCGGGGTGGTCCTCGGGGAAGCCCTCACGGGACATGGCGTGGATCGATTCGGCCCCACCCAGGGTGCCCTCCGGGTCCTCCAGGTAGGTGAGGTTCCAGGCGCCGAACTTCCAGTGCGGGCTCCAGCCGGTGACCACGATGGCGTTACCGCGACGGGCCGCCCGGTTCAACGCCGCGGTCATCGCGGAGTCGGAGGCCTCAATCAGATCGTAGTCGAGGTCGTAGTCCTCGATGACATCGTGGGAGAGGCGGGTCAGGCCGGCACCCGGATCGATGCCCTGGATCTGGCCATTAAGCCGGTCGTGCCACTCGGGATCCTTGAGGTCCTCGATGGAGGTCAGGCCCTCGTCGTAGAGGTCCTGCGGCACGATCCAGCCCAGGGCGGCGTCGCCGTACAGGACGCCGAGGTCGACGATGTCGTCGCCGAACTGCTCGATGTAGTCCTCGTGGGTGATCGGCTGCCAGGACATGAGCATCAGGTCGATGTCGCCCTGGGCGAGGCCGGTGTACTGCGGCGCGATGTCGGTCTGCACCAGCTCAACGTCGGTGTTGAACTCGCTGGTGATGACATCCTCGGCCATCCGCGTGATGAACTCGGCGTCGGCCCAGGCCGTCCAGCCGATGCGGATCTCGTCGGCGTTGGCCGCGGAGGCCATGCCGGCGGTGATGGCGGCGGTGGCCGCCGCGGTGGTCAGCTTGCGTCGCATGGTACCACTCCTCTGCTGCTTTCCCTCAGTCCGCCCCGCACCGGCCCCGGAGGGCCAGCCACGGGGCCGGGTTCGTGTTCAGCCCTGGTGGGCGGCCGGGCCCTGCTGGCGGTTGCCGAAGAACCAGCGCAGCAGCGCCCCGTAATCGCGCCCCTGGCCGTGCCGGCGCTCGCCGAAGCTTTGCGAGATGCGATCCAGCAGGATGGCCAGGAAGACCACGGCGAGGCCGCCCTCGAAGCCGAGCCCCACCTGCAGGCGCTGGATGCCGGTGAGCACCGTTCCGCCCAGGCCGCCGGCGCCGATCATGGAGGCGATGACCACCATGGACAAGGCCAGCATGATCGTCTGGTTGATGCCCTGCATGATCGACGGCGCGGCCAGTGGCAGCTGGATCTTGACCAGCAGTTGCCGCGGTGTGCAGCCGAAGGCCTGGCCGGCCTCCACGTGTTCCTGGCTGACCTGGCGGATGCCGAGGTTGGTCAGGCGCACCGCCGGCGGCATGGCGAAGATCAGCGTGGCGATGGCCCCCGGCACCGTGCCCAGACCGAAGAAGATCGCCGCCGGGATCAGGTAGACGAAGGGCGGCATGGTCTGCATCAGGTCCAGGATGGGGCGGACCACCATCTCCACCCGGTCGCTGCGTGACATGGCCACACCGATGGGCAGGCCGATGATCAGCGCGGCGATAGAGGAGGCCACCACCAGTGACAGGGTGCGGATGGTCTCGGGCCAGAGTTCCATGCTGAAGATCAGCCCCAGGGCGATGACGGCAAACAGCCCGAAGCGCCAGCCCACGCGCCAGAAGCTGACCAGGATCACCAGCAGCGCCAGCACCCAGGGTGGCGGGTACCAGAGCAGCGCCTGGATGGCCTCGGAGAACAGCCCCATGCCGAACAGCGCCACGGCCACGCCGAGGGCGATCAGGCCGGCCTTGCGGCCCCACGTCCGCCAGGCGCCGACCACCAGGAAGAAGGCGGCGACCCACAGCGGGTAGAGCAGGAGGAACTCGGTGGCGTCGACCAGGGCGCGGATGGCCCCCTCGATGCCGTCGAGCAGGGGCTCGAGGTTGTCGCTGATCCAGTCGACGCCGTTTTCGATCCAGTCGCCAATGGTGATCCGGTCCAGCACGTTGTCGCTGAACCACTCGGCGGCCTGATCGATCGGGCCGATGGTTTCGTGTTCCTCGATATCCGGTTGATCTTGCATGTCTGTCCCTTACGCCTGTTGGGTGCGATCCAGGGTGAGCAGCAGCTGGCTGCGCGAGAGGGTGCCGACGTAGTGCCCGTCGTCATCCACCACCACCAGCGGGTACTCGCTCTCGGCCGACGGCCCGAGCACGTCGGAGATCGCCGTGTCGGCCGCGATGGTCTGCACGCCACTGAGAAAGGCGTCGCCGTATTCGGTGCTGCCGCCGCTGCGGATGGCGTCGGTGAGGCTGTCGACGGAGACCAGCCCCTGGAAGCGGCGGTTGCGGTCGATGACCACGCCGATGTCGCTAGCGTAGTGCTTGAGCCGCTCGAGCGCGGCGCGCACGTCCACGCCGGGGCGCTGGATCACGGTGACCCGGCGGCGCTCGGCGATGTCGCCGGCGTTGTAGACCTGGCTGACGTCCACGCCGTAGAAGAAAGAGCGCACGTACTCGTTGGCCGGGTTGGAGACGATCTCCTCCGGCGTGCCGATCTGGACCACCTGACCGCCCTCCATGATGGCGATGCGGTCGCCGATGCGCATGGCCTCGTCCAGATCGTGGGAGATGAAGATGACCGTGCGGCTCTGCTCCTGCTGCAGACGGATCAGCTCATCCTGCATCTCGGTTCGGATCAGCGGGTCGAGGGCCGAGAAGGCCTCGTCCATGAGCAGGATGGAGGGGTCGGTGGCCAGGGCGCGGGCAAGGCCGACGCGCTGCTTCATGCCGCCGGAGAGTTCGTCGGGGTAGCTGTCGGCGTTGGCCGCCAGGCCGACGGCCTCGAGGGCCTGCAGGGCCTTCTCGCGTCGCTCCGCGGTGCCGTGCCCGGAGACGTCCAGGCCGAAGGCGGCATTCTCGGCGACGGTCTTGTGCGGGAGCAGGGCGAAGGACTGGAACACCATGGACATGTCGCGTCGGCGCATGTTGATGAGCTCCTGCTGGCTCATCGCCATGATGTCGTGGCCATCGACATAGATGTGGCCGTAGGTCGGGTCGATCAGGCGGTTGAACATCCGCACCATGGTCGACTTGCCGGAGCCCGACAGCCCCATGATGACGAAGACTTCACCCTCGTGGATGGTGAAGCTCGCTTCGCGCACGCCGACGGTGTTGCCGGTGCGCTGGAAGATGTCGTCCTTGTTGTAGCCCTGTTTGAGCAGCTCCATGGCCCGCTCGGGTTTCGGGCCGAAAATCTTGTAGAGGTCTTCTACGACGAGTTTTTCAGTCATGCTGATCCGTCGGTTTGAATGGAGCGTGGTGCAATCAATGCTAGGGGTGCGCGTGCCGCGGCCACTGGGGGATCAGTAGCTTGAACAAGGCCCGGGCCGGGCGACGGCTGGTGTGAAGCGAGCGCGTGTGCGCTGCCTTTTTGCTTGGTCATGCTTTTCAACTAGAACATGCCCAATGCACCCGTTGCAAGATCAGCATGTTAAAAAGCCCTCTTTCGGGTCCGGGAGCGGGGGGCGGCCGCGGCGCGGCGTTTGCGTCCACCCGCCGTATGCCTTATGCTTTCGCGTTCCAATCGTCACGGCGATTGGCGACTCAGGAGAGGTGTCCGAGCGGTCGAAGGAGCGCGCCTGGAAAGCGCGTGTACCGAAAGGTACCGAGGGTTCGAATCCCTCCCTCTCCGCCAGGCGATGGTGGCTGCACCGGTCCCCCCGCGACGAGTCGCTGTGAACCCCGTCAGGCCCGGAAGGGAGCAGCGGCAGCAGCGATCCTCGGGCGCCGGGGTGTGGCTGGTGTGGCTGCCTCCACCCAACCGGAGCCGCCGTCGGCATGACCTACCAAGCCCTTGCGCGCAAGTGGCGGCCACGCCGCTTCGAAGAGGTGGCCGGCCAGGAGCACGTCCTGCGCGCGCTGGCCAACGCCCTGGCCGATGGCCGTCTCCACCACGCCTACCTGTTTAGCGGCACCCGCGGGGTCGGCAAGACCACCGTGGCGCGCATCCTCGCCAAGTGCCTGAACTGCGAGCAGGGCATCACCGCCGAGCCCTGCGGCACCTGTGACAGCTGCCGCGAGCTGGACGCCGGGCGCTTCGTCGACCTGATCGAAGTCGACGCCGCCTCGCGGACCAAGGTCGAAGATACCCGCGAGCTGCTGGACAACGTCCAGTACGCGCCCACCCGCGGGCGGTTCAAGATCTACCTCATCGACGAGGTCCACATGCTCTCCAGCCACAGCTTCAACGCGCTGTTGAAGACGCTGGAGGAGCCCCCGGACCACGTGAAGTTCCTGCTGGCCACCACAGATCCGCAGAAGCTGCCGGTCACCGTCCTTTCGCGCTGCCTGCAGTTCCACCTGCGCCGTCTCTCCAGCACCCTGATCCGCGATCGGCTGCTGGGGCTGGCTGAAGAAGAGGGCGTGACGGTGGAGTCCGGCGCCGCCGCTCGCCTGGCCCGCGCCGCCGACGGCAGCCTGCGCGACGCCCTGAGCCTGCTCGACCAGGCGCTGGCCTTTGGCGAGGGGGCGGCCCGGGACGACGAGGTCGCGGCGATGCTCGGCGCCATCGAGCGCGACCACGTGCTGGCGGTGCTCACTGCCCTGGCCGATGACGATGGCGCGGCACTGATCGGTGCTGCCCGGCAGATGGCCGAGGCGGCGGCGGACTTCGACGAGGCCCTGGCCGAGCTGGTGGCCACGGTGCACAGCCTGGCCCTGGCGCAGCAGGTGCCCTCGGCCATCGGCGAGGACGAGCCCGAACGCGATCGGCTGCTGGCGCTGGCCGAGCGCATCGATGCCGAGGATCTGCAGCTCTACTACCAGATCGGCGTCAATGCCCGCCGCGATCTGCCCTACGCACCGGACCCGGCCACCGGCTTCGAGATGGCCCTGCTGCGCATGCACGCCTTCCGCCCCGCCGAGACGGCGCCGCGGGTCAGCGTACCAGCGGGCAGTGGTGGGGCGGCGGCCGGCGGTGGGGCCGGCCCGTCTTTGGCGAACGCGCCGCCCTCGGGAACGGGGTCGGGTGCGGCCGCGCCCCGGGACGGGGCTCCGGCGTCGGCGCCGCCCCCGGCTGAAGGTGCGGAGGCGGTTCCGCAGCCGGCCAGCGACGACGAGGAGGGCGCGGCGCGCTGGACGCGGATCGTCGGCGAGCTCGACGGGCCGCTGCGCATGCTTGCCGGACAGTGCGAGTGGGTCGGCCGCGAGGGGGAGCGTGTTATCCTGCGGCTGGACGAAAGCCACGAATACCTGAACAATGCCGAGCGGCGCGAGCGGCTGCAGACGGCGCTGGGGCGGGTCTTCGGCGAGGCGATCACCCTGCGCATCGACATCGGCCCGACCCGGTGGACGCCGGCGATGGCCGAACGGCAGCAGACCCGCGAGCGCCAGGCCGACGCGGAGCGGGCCCTGGCCGCGGACCCCGGACTGCAGGGGCTGTGCGAGGCCTTCGACGGCCAGCTCCACGGCGTGCGGCCGGCCGATGGCGAGAGCAATCATCCGTAAAGACGAGCATCGAGGTAGAAGGCGATGAAGGGCGGACTCGGCAATATCATGAAGCAGGCCCAGCAGCTGCAGGAGGACATGCAGAAGGCCCAGGAGGAGATCGCTGCCATGGAGGTCAGCGGCGAGGCTGGGGCCGGTATGGTCAAGGTGACCATGACCGGGCGCAACGAGGTGCGCAAGGTCGAGATCGACCCCTCGCTGTTCGAGGACGACCGCGAGATGGTCGAGGACCTGGTGGCGGCGGCGGTCAACGACGCCGTGCAGAAGGTCCAGCGCGAGAGCCAGGAGCGCATGTCCGGCATGGCCGAGGGCATGGGCCTGCCCCCGGGGATGAAGCTGCCGTTCTGATCGGCAGCCGATGAGCGTCTACTCGCCGCGGCTGCGCGAGCTGGTCGAGGGGCTGCGCCGTCTGCCCGGAGTGGGCGCCAAGACGGCGCAGCGCATGGCGCTGCATCTGCTCCAGCGCGACCGTGACGGCGCCCGGCAGCTTGCCGCTGCGCTGCAGGGGGCGGTGGAGGGCGTTGGCCACTGCCCCGATTGCGGGCTGCTGACCGAGGAAGAGCGCTGCGGGCTCTGTGCCAGCCCGCAGCGCCGTCGTACGCTGCTTTGCGTGGTCGAGAGCAGCGCCGACGTCTTTGCCCTCGAGCAGGCCACGGATTTCCAGGGGCTCTACTTCGTCCTCGGCGGGGCGCTGTCGCCGCTCGACGGCATCGGCCCGGAAGAGCTCGGGCTGGATCGGCTGCAGCAGCGGCTGGATGCCGGCGAGGTCGAAGAGATCATCCTCGCCACCAATCCCACCATCGAGGGCGAGGCCACCGCCCACTACGTCCAGAGCCTGGCCGCCGAGCGCGGGGTGCGCACCACGCGCATCGCCCACGGGGTGCCCATGGGCGGCGCGCTGGAGCAGGTGGACCAGGGGACCCTCTCTCACGCTTTCATGGGGCGGCGTGATTACGAGGGCTGAGCATCGGCCGGAAAAGGAGGCACCGATGACCGACTGTATCTTCTGCAAGATCGTCGCCGGGGAACTCCCCGCGGATATCGTCCACAGCGGCGAGCAGGTGATCGCCTTTCGGGATCTCCATCCCCAGGCGCCGACCCACATCCTGATCATCCCGCGGCGCCACGTGCCGACGCTGCACGATCTGACCGCCGACGACGGCGAACTGCTCAACGAGATGTTCACCGCCGCCCGCACCCTGGCCGAGCAGGAGGGCCTCAGCGAGCGTGGCTACCGCACCGTCTTCAACTGCAAGGACGAGGGCGGGCAGGAGATCCACCACCTGCACCTGCACCTGCTCGGTGGCCGGCAGATGACCTGGCCGCCGGGCTGAGCCGCCGGCGCCGGGATCAAAGCTCGCTCAGGCGCTGAGCTCCCAGGGCGCAGAGCCGCCGCATGGCCTTGAAGCTGGCCTCATCCAGGGCGTTGTCGATCCGGTGGCGGTCGGCGTAGATCATGCCCTGCGGCCGGCCGCCCACGAAGAAAGAGGCGAGAAAGGCCGAGCGCTCGTCGGCCAGGGCGTGCAGGGCCGCCGGCACGCGGTGTTGGACGCGCTGATAACGCGGCGGGGTCAGCCATACCGCTGAGGGCTTGGCCATCAGCTCCTGGAGCAGGGAAGGGCGGGAGAGGTCCACCCGGAAGCGGTGGAAGTTGGGGTCGCCGGCGGCGCCGAGCACGTACTGGCCCGCCAGCGTCTCCCCGTCCGGGAGCATCTGCGCATAGAGCACGCGGCTCAGCCCCAGGCCGTCATAGAGACCGGTGAGCACCAGGTTGAGGATGCAGTCGCGGGGCGTGACGCGGCCCTGGCGGCGGCGCATCTGCGCCTCGGAGCGCGCGTAATCGCGGTTCTCCAGCTCGTGGCGCACCCGTTGGAAGACCTCGCGACGCGGCGCCAGACAGACGCCGCCCTTGGCGGTGCCATCGGAGAGGTAGGGGTTGTCGGAGGTCTCGCTGATCGGCGCGCGAGCCGGTTGTTCCGGCTCGTCCTCGTCCGTCTCGCCCAGCAGCGGGGCGAAGGTCACCGGCTTCCAGGGCAGCAGCTCGGCCGCCTCGGCGGCACCGGCGGAGATCTCCGCCCGGGTGGACTCGTCGTCGAGTTCGAGTAGCTCGGCGAGGGCGTCGAGCAGCGGCGGCATCTCCGGGTGGTGCCACCCCTGGCGGGCCAGGGCGGCCAGCCGGGTGGCCAGGCCCACCGCCCAGCTGCGCGGCGAGCGCGTGTCGGCGGCCAGCGCCTCGCTGGATTCGGCCACCAGGGCGGGCAGCTGCCACTGCTGGGCCAGGGCCAGGTTGAGTTCCCCCAGGGAGAAGCCCAGGGCGACGTACTCCGCCTCGGAGGCGTAGGCGGGCTCCGGGGCCATCTCGTGGATGGTGCGCATCACCCGGCCCTCGTCGTGGCTCCACATGACCAGCTCGGCGCTGTGGCGCAGCATCGCGGCGGTGTAGACCTCGTTGGGCAGCAGATCGGCGAGCTGCCACGCCCAGCGCCGGGCCTGGCAGGCGGCGTGGATGGCCCGCTCGCAGGTGAACAGGTAACCGCGGTAGTTGGCCCGGGTCAGGGCCGATTCGGCGCGGGGCAGCCCGTCGGCCACAGCGCGGACGTTGCGCACCCCGCGCAGGAGCACGGCCTCTTCCATGCTGTGCACGCCGGAGTCCAGGTGGCGCGAGGCGTGGGTATTGACGTCGCGGATCAGCCCGAGGACCAGGGCCGGGTCCACGTAGATCTGCGCGGCCAGATCGCGCGGCGGCAGCTCATAGTCCAGCGTGTGCCGGGGCAGGCGCGGCAGCCGCGGCTCGCCGATGGCCGCAACCCAGTCCTCCAGACGCCGCTGCGGGGATTCGGGATCCTTGTTCATGGCGTCATTGTAGGGCCCCTGAACGGCTCCGGGAATGGAAAGGGCGCTGCCCCGACAGGGTTGATCGGTTAGACTGGCGGCCACGGATCCTCCAGCCAGCAGCCACAGGGGGGCAGGCAGGCACACATGCTGGTTATCATTGGCGCTGCCATCGCATTCTTCTCGGTGATCGTCGGCTACACCGCCCACGGCGGCCCGCTGGCCATCCTCTGGCAGCCGTACGAGTTCCTGATCATCTTCGGCGCGGCCATCGGCGGCTTCCTGATCGCCAATCCGCTGAAGGTCATCAAGCGGGTGTTGAGCACCATCCCCAAGATCCCCGGCGGAGCGCCCTACGGGCGCGAGCACTACATGGATCTGCTCGCGCTGCTCTACGAGATCTTCCAGCGCGCCCAGCGCGACGGGCTGCTCTCCATCGAGGACGATGTGGACAACCCCCACGAGAGCGAGTTGTTCAAGTCCTACCCGCGCATCCTCAACGACCACGTGGCCCTGGAGTTCCTCTGCGACTACCTCCGTCTCATGGTGGGGGGCAACATGAACCCCTTCGAGATGGAGAACCTCATGGACGTGGAGATCGAGTCCCACCACAAGGAGGCGTCGCACCCGGCGGCCGCGGTGAACAAGGTGGCCGACGCCATGCCCGGATTCGGCATCATCGCCGCGCTGCTCGGCGTGGTCATCGCCCTCGGGTCTTTGGACGAGGACGTGATGACCATCGGCGGGTTGGTGGCCTCGGCGCTGGTCGGCACCTTCACCGGCATCTTCGCCGGTTACGCCTTCGTCGGCCCGCTGGGCCAGGCCATGGAGCACCGGGCGCAGGAGCAGACCAAGTTCCTGGAGACCATCAAGCTGACCCTTTTGGCCGTGCTCAACGGCTACAAGCCGGTGGTGGCGGTGGAGTTCGGCCGCAAGGCGATGTTCGAGGCGGAGCGACCGACCTTCTTCGAGCTCGAGGAGCATGTGAAGATGCAGGCCGCCCGCAGTCAGGACGCTTAAGGGCAGCCCCGGGGCATGGTCGAGGAGAACAAGACCCGCCCGGTCGTCATCAAGAAGGTGGCGAAGCACGGCGAGGAGCACCACGGCGGCTCGTGGAAGATCGCCTTCGCCGACTTCATGACGGCGATGTTCGCCATCTTCCTGGTCCTTTGGCTGCTGCTCGCCCTGGACGATGATCAGCGCAAGGGCATCGGCCAGTACTTCCGGGATCCGCAGGCGGCCCATCCGCCGGCGGCCCGCGACGTGATCGACTTCGAGGGCGAGCGCCGCGCGCCCATCGACCTGGAGGGCATGCCCCTGGGCGAGGGCGGGTTCATTCGGGCCGAGGAGATGCAGGATCTGGCCGAGCGCTTCCAGGATGCGGTGATGGACGACCCGGACCTGGCCGAGTACGCCGATCAGATCATGCTCGATATCACCGACGACGGTCTGCGCATCCAGCTGGTCGACCACGACGGTCGGCCGATGTTCGAACTCGGCAGCGCCGACCCCAAGGACCACACCGAGGAGATCCTCCGTGCCCTGGCCGGTGTGCTCGAGGAGGTGCCCAATCCGGTCTCGCTCTCCGGTCACACCGACGCCCGGCCGTTTGCCCGGGACGACTACGACAACTGGTCGCTGTCCACCGACCGGGCCCATTCCGCTCGGCAGACGCTGGTCGACGGGGGGCTGCCCGCGGGGCGCATCGGCCAGGTGGTCGGCTACGCCGATACCATCCCCGCCGACCCGGACGACCCCCGGGCCGATATCAACCGCCGCATCTCCGTCGTCCTGCTCAGCCGCGCGGCGGTGGCGAGCATCGCCGAGCGCGAGCGGCGCATGGACCCCGATGAGCACGCCCTGGATGCCCTGCCGCGCCGGCCGCGGGAGCTGCTGACCCCGGAGGAGCGGCGGATCGAGCAGGGGCTCGACGACGTCGAGGAGACGGTCCCGGAGGTCGATGAGGATGAGGCGGCGGAGGCCGACGGCGAGGCCGAGGAGGCGCCGGACGACGACGGGGAGGAGGCGGGCCCCGAGGTGGAGATGCCCGACCTGGAGCCCCCGGCCGAGCCGGAGACCTGGTGACGCCCGGGCTCGGCGCCGATGCTAGACTGAACCACTCACGCGCAGGCGAGAGCACACGTATGGGTTTCTCTGAATGGAATCTGATCTGGATCGATCTTGAGATGACCGGTCTGGATCCGAGTCGCGACCGGATCATCGAGATCGCGGTGGTGGTCACCGACAGCAACCTCGACACGCTGGCCGAGGGGCCGGTGCTGGCCATCCACCAGGATCGATCCCTGCTCGATGGCATGGACGAGTGGAACACGCGACAGCACGGCCGCTCGGGGCTGACCGAGCGGGTGCGGGCCAGCACGGTGACCGAGGCGGAGGCCGAGGCGCAGGTGCTGGCATTCCTCAAGCAGCACGTGCCGCCGCGCACCTCGCCGATGTGCGGTAACAGCATCTGCCAGGACCGCCGTTTCCTGGCGCGCTGGATGCCGGATTTGGAGGCCTACTTCCACTACCGCCACATCGATGTCAGCACCCTCAAGGAACTGGCCCGGCGCTGGGCGCCGGAGGTGGCCGACGGGGTGCGCAAGTCCGGCAACCACCTGGCCCTGGACGATATACGCGACTCCATCAACGAGCTGCGCCACTACCGGCGCGAGTTCCTGCGCATGCCGGCCTGACGCCGGCGGGAGGGGAGGATGCTGCTGCTCGATCCGGGCGATCTGCAGACCCTGCGCGAGCGCGAACCGGTGCTCGTGGTGGATGTCGGGGACGACGACGGCCGCTACCGGCAGACGCACATCCCGGGGGCGGTGCACCTGCCCTACGGCCACCTGACGCGCGCCGAGCCGCCGGCGATGGGGCTGGTCCCCGACGCCGCGGTCCTGGGCAAACGCCTGGGCGCGGTGGGGATCGACGACTCGGTCACGGTCATTGCCTATGACTCCGACGGCGGGGGGCGGGCGAGCCGCCTGCTATGGACGCTGGATCTACTCGGTCATCCCCGCCATGGGTTGCTCAACGGTGGTCTTCAGGGGTGGCTCGCCGAGGAGGGGCCGGTGGAAGGCGGCGCGGTGGCACCGCAGTCGTGCAGCTACCCGGCGCAGATCCGCCATCCCGAGTGCCTGGTCGACCGCGACTGGGTGCTGGCGCACCTGGACGACCCATCGGTGACGCTCATCGACGCCCGGTCCCGGGGGGAATACACCGGTACCGACGTCCGCGCCCGCCGGGGTGGTCACATCCCGGGGGCGGTGCACCTGGACTGGCAGGCGCTGATGGATCCCGAGGATCCGCCGCTACTGCGCCCGGCGCCGCAGGTGCAGCAGCTGCTGCACGAGCGCGGCATCGACGACCCGCGGCAGGAGCTGGTGGTGCACTGCCAGACCCACCACCGCTCATCCCTGACCTACGTGGTGCTGCGCGCGCTGGGCTACCAGCGGGTGCGCGCCTACGCCGGCTCCTGGTCGGAGTGGGGCAACGATCCGGAGCTGCCGGTCCGCGAGGGCGGCCCGTAGCAGTGCATCGCAGCGGGTAACCGTGGGGAAGGGCGGACCGGGGAGGGGCGCCGCCGCCCCCCGGTCCGTGGGAGGAGCAGCGCCTTACTGCTCCTTGCCCGCCAGATACAGCCAGGTCTCGACGACCGTATCCGGGTTCAGGGAGACGCTCTCGATGCCCTCGTCCATCAGCCACTGGGCCAGGTCGGGGTAGTCCGACGGGCCCTGGCCGCAAATGCCGACGTACTTGCCGTGGCGGCGGCAGGCCTGGATGGCCATGGAGAGCATGCGCTTGACCGCCTCGTTGCGCTCGTCGAACTGATCGGCGATGACACCCGAGTCACGATCCAGTCCAAGGGTCAACTGAGTCAGGTCGTTGGAGCCGATCGAGAAGCCGTCGAAGTGCTCCAGGAACTCGTCGGCGAGCACGGCGTTAGAGGGCAGCTCGCACATCATCATGACCTTCAGGCCGTCCTTGCCGCGCTCCAGGCCGTTCTCGGCAAGCAGGCGGATGACCTGCTCGGCCTCGGCGGTGGTGCGCACGAAGGGCACCATCAGCCAGACGTTGTCCAGGCCCATCTCGTCGCGGACCCGGCGCAGGGCGCGGCACTCGAGCTTGAAGCACTCCTGGAAGTCGGGGCTGATGTAGCGCGAGGCGCCCCGGAAGCCGATCATCGGGTTTTCTTCGTGCGGCTCGTACTTCTCGCCACCGATGAGGTTGGCGTACTCGTTGGACTTGAAGTCCGACATGCGCACGATCACCGGCTTCGGGTGGAAGGCGGCGCCGAGCATGGAGACCCCCTCGGCGAGCTTGTCCACGTAGAACTCCTCGGGGTTCTCGTAGCCGGCCGTCTGCGAGCGGATGACCCGCTTGATCGACTCCTCCTGCTGATCGAACTCGAGCAGCGCCCGGGGGTGGATGCCGATCATCCGGTTGATGATGAACTCCACGCGGGCGAGGCCGACGCCCTCGTTGGGCAGGAACTGGAAGTCGAAGGCGCGGTCCGGGTTGCCGACGTTCATCATGATCTTGAACGGCAGATCCGGCATGTCGGACAGGGAGACCTCGCGGACCTCGAAGTCCTGCTTGCCCTCGTAGACGTAGCCGGTGTCGCCCTCGGCGCAGGAGACGGTGGCGTCGATGCTATCCGGGATGGTCTCGGTGGCATTGCCGCAGCCGACGATTGCCGGGATGCCGAGCTCGCGGGCGATGATCGCGGCGTGGCAGGTGCGGCCACCGCGGTTGGTGACGATCGCCGCCGCGCGCTTCATGATCGGCTCCCAGTCCGGGTCGGTCATGTCGGTGACCAGCACGTCGCCTTCCTGGACGCGGTTGATCTCACTGACATCCTGGACGACGCGGGTGGGGCCGGCGCCGATGCGCTGGCCGATGGCACGACCCTCGGTCAGCACCTGGCCGCGATCCTTGAGGTGGTAGCGCTCGAGCACCTGGCCGCCGTCCCGGCTTTTCACCGTCTCCGGGCGGGCCTGGAGGATGTAGAGCTGCCCGTCCTCGCCGTCCTTGCCCCACTCGATGTCCATGGGGCGGCCGTAGTGCTTCTCGATGATCACCGCCTGGCGGGCGAGATCCTCGATGTCGGCGTCGTTGAGGCAGAAGCGCATGCGGTCGGACTCGGGGACGTCGACGGTCTCGACGGTCTTGCCGTGCTCGGTGCTGCCCGAGTAGACCATCTTGATCGCCTTGCCGCCGAGGTTGCGGCGCAGGATGGCCGGGCGGTTCTGCTCGAGGTTGGGCTTGTAGACGTAGAACTCGTCGGGGTTGACCGCGCCCTGGACCACCGTCTCGCCCAGGCCCCAGGAGGCGGTGACGAAGACGGCCTCACGGAAGCCGGACTCGGTGTCCATGGTGAACATCACGCCGGAGGCGCCGATATCCGAGCGCACCATGCGCTGGATGCCCGCCGAAAGGGCCACCTGCTCGTGGTCGAAGCCGTGGTGGACGCGATAGGCGATGGCGCGGTCGGTGAATAGAGAGGCGAAGACGTGGTGGATGGCCTCGCGGATGCCGTCCAGGCCGCGGACGTTGAGGAAGGTCTCCTGCTGACCGGCGAAGGAGGCATCCGGCAGGTCCTCGGCGGTGGCCGAGGAGCGCACGGCGAAGGAGGCCTCGCCCGGGTGTTGCGACTCGAGCTTCTCGTAGCCGGCGCGGATGGCGGCGTCGAGGCTCTCGGGCAGGGGCGCGTCGAGGATCATCTGGCGGATCTTCGCGCCGGTGGCGGCGAGCTGCTCGACGTCGTCGACATCCAGCCCCGCCAGCGCGTCACGGATCCCCGAGCGCAGGTTGTTGGCGTCGAGGAACTCCCAGTACGCCTTCGCCGTGGTGGCGAACCCGCCCGGGACACGGACGCCCGCCTTGGCGAGGTTGCTGATCATCTCGCCGAGGGAGGCGTTCTTGCCGCCTACCTGGTCAACATCGCCCATGCCAAGGGCGTCGAACTCCACTACGTAATCTTGCAAGGCTGTGCTCCCCTGAAGCGTCACAATGGCCGTGCTCGCGGTGCTGCGTGCCGCGGCCGGCGGTCTTGGTCTAATATGGCCCGCCGACACATGGCCGCAACGGGACCGACCCACCGATGACTGATGTGCGCAGGGTTTTCTTTGTCTCCGATCGTACCGGGATCACGGCCGAGGCCCTCGGCCACTCGCTGATGACCCAGTTCTCGGTCACCACCGAGCAGGCCACGATCCCCTTCGTCGAAACGGTGGAGCGGGCACGGGCGGCGTTACGCCGGATCACGGCGGCATCCACCGAGGATGACCATCCGCCCATTGTCTTCTCCACCATCATCGACCCGGAGGTGCTCGCCGTCCTGCGCGGGAGCGAGCACATTGTCCTCTTCGATTTCTTCGACACCTTCATCGCGCCGCTCGAACGCGAGCTGGAGGTGCCGTCGAACCATGTCATCGGCCGGTCGCACGGAATCGCGGATGATAGCACGTACGATGTGCGGATCGATGCCATGAATTTCGCACTGCACCATGACGACGGCGCCACCCATCAGCACTACGGCCGCGCCGACGTCATCCTGGTGGGGGTCTCGCGCAGCGGGAAGACCCCGGCATCGCTCTATTTGGCGCTGCAGTTCGGCGTCTACGCCGCCAACTACCCGCTCACCGACGACGACCTGATCGCCACTCGGCTGCCCCGGGCGCTGGTCTCGCACCGCGAGAAGCTCTTCGGGCTGACCATCGACCCGGACCGGCTGCACCAGATCCGCAGTGAGCGTCGCCCCAACAGCCGCTACGCCGAGCTGCGCCAGTGCGAGTACGAGGTGGCGCGCGCCGAGGCGATGTTCCGCCGCGAGGGGATCCCCTATCTGGACATCACCACCATGTCCATCGAGGAGATCTCTTCGACGGTGATCCATCAGCACGCGCTGACCCGGCGCGTCTAGGCCATGGGTTTGCTGCGCGGCGGGGCATGTTATGCTCGCGCGCATGGTTCAGGAAGCCTCCGCCACGCACCGAGCCCTTGAGGCGAAACCGCGCACCTTCGCGGCGCTCATGGAGCTCTACGAGACGAACTACATCTACATGCGCCGCCTGGTGCCCGATCTGGAACGGGCGGATGCCGAGCGCGAGATTTCCTTCTCGCGGGACGGCGTGGCGCTTCGTCTCGAGGTGCTCGAACGCAGTCGCTACACCACCACCGTCCTTCTGACCCACCGCTTCGCATCCGGCTGCGGGGCCGAATCGCTGCCGGAGCTGACCGTGCGGGTCTACCACGACGCCCGAGTGGCCGAGGTGATGGCCACCGGCGGGCGTACGGTGCGCGATCCGGCCGGCAGCCTGGAACAGCGCTGGGTCAGCAATCGGTTCCTGAGTCGCTGGCTGCGGTTCAGCCTGGGCGAGGGGCACGGATTTCGCCTGCAGTCCGGGAGTTCGACGGATCGACCTTGACCGGACGCAATCCGGCCGCTATAACCAGAGATACCCCCCATCTTGTTAAGGAATTGGCTATGCGCTTGTCGACGAAAGGGCGTTACGCAGTCACTGCGATGATGGAGCTGGCCCTCAACAGCGAGAAGGGGCCGGTGACCCTCGCGGAAATCTCCCACACCCAGGGCATCTCGCTGTCGTACCTGGAGCAGCTGTTCGCGCGCATGCGTCGCGACGGGCTGGTCGTCGGGGTGCGCGGCCCCGGCGGCGGCTACCGCCTGGCGCGTCCGGCGGGCGAGATCTCGGTGGCGCAGATCATCACCGCAGTGGATGAAGGCACGGCCCAGGGGCAGAGCGTTGGTGAGGGAGGCGCCGACGACGACCGCTGCCTGACTCACGACCTGTGGGTCGACCTGAGCCGGCAGATCTACGACTTCCTCAACGGCATCACCCTCGAGCAAATGGCCCGCGACGCCGGCGTGCGCGAGGTGGCGGAGCGCGTCGGCTCCGGTGATCGCGACGTGGGGCGCGGCGACCGCTCCTCGTCGGTGGCCTGAGTCGTACGGGAGTCTCCATGGGTCCGGTCCTGGTGGTTCGGCATGCCATTGCCGAACCCCGCGACCAGGCCCCCGACAGCAGGGATCGGACCCGCCGCGTCTCGGATCAGGGGCAGCGGGTCATGCGTCGGGCGGCGCTGGGGCTGCGGCGGGTGGTCGAACACCTGCCGCTGGTGGCGCACAGCCCCCTGACCCGTGCCGTGCAGACCGCAGCCATCCTGGATGCCGCCTTCCCCGAGTCTACTGCCCGGCGCGAGCTGGCTGCGCTGGCCCCCGGCGGGGATCCCGCGGCCATCTTCCAGTGGCTGGCCGGGATCGATGAGACGCCGGTGGCCCTGGTGGGCCACGAGCCCGATCTCGGCTGCTGGGTCGGGCACGCCCTGATCGGCTCGCCGGTCTCCTTCCTCGCCTTCCCCAAGGCGTCCGTCTGTCTGCTTGACTTCCCCGAGGAGGCGGCCCCCGGTGCGGCGCGGTTGATCGGTCACTATCCTCCCCGGGTACTCAGCGACCTGTCGGAGGTGGCGCAGTGATGCACGATGAGCAGGTGATCGCGGCGGTTGATCTGGGTTCGAACAGCTTCCACATGGTGGTCGCGCGCATCGATCCGGCCACCCGTACCCTGCGCGTCATCGACCGGCTGCGCGAGACGGTTCGCCTGGGCTCCGGGCTGGAGCAGGGGCAGAAGCGTCTGAGCGAGGCCGCCCGGGAGCGTGCCCTGGCGTGTCTGGCCCGCTTCGGAGACCGGCTGCGCCGCCTGCAGGCGCAGCAGGTGCGGGCGGTGGGTACCAACACCCTGCGCCGCGCGCGCGATGCCGCCGATTTCATGCAGGAGGCCGAGCACGCCCTGGGCCACCCCATCGAGGTGGTCTCGGGCTACGAGGAGGCGCGTCTGATCTACCTCGGGGTGGCCCACAGCCTCGGTTTCGATGAGCACCGCCGATTGGTGGTGGACATCGGCGGGGGCAGCACCGAGCTGATCCTGGGCCGCGGTCCCCGGGCCGAGCAGATGGAGAGCGTCCATCTCGGCTGTGTGTCACTGACCGGGCGCTGTTTCGCCGACGGTCGCATCACCGAGCGGCGGTTCCGGGAGGCGGGGGTTCTGGCCCGCCTCGAACTCGGGCCGGTGGAGGGGGCCTTTCGGGCGCCGGCCTGGCAGGGTGCGGTAGGCGCCTCCGGGACCGTGCGCGCCGCGGCGGACGCCTGCGCCAGCCGGGACTGGTCGCCGCCGGGGTGGATCACCGCCGAGGCGCTGGGCCGACTGCGCCGGCTGGCGGTGGAGGCCGGCGATGCGGAAGTCCTGGGCGAGTGGCTGGGCCTGTCCGGCGACCGCCGGCAGGTCTTCCCGGCTGGGCTGGCGGCGCTGTGCGCCGTCTTCGAGGCGCTGGGCATCGAGCGCATGGAGGTTGCCGACGGCGCCATGCGCGAGGGGGTGATGCACGACCTGGCGGGCCGGCTGGGCATGCTTCAGCACAGCGAAGACGCCCGGGCCAACACGGTGGCGGCGCTGCGCCGGCGCTACTCGGTGGAGTCGGGACAGGCCGACCGGGTGGCGGCGACGGCGGCCACGCTGCTGGAGCAGGCGGCGCCTAGCTGGGGGCTGGTCGATCGCTTCTACCATGACATCCTGGACTGGGCCGCGCAGCTCCACGAGATCGGCCTGGACATCTCCCACGCCCAGTACCACAAGCACGGCGCCTACATCCTTCGCAATGCGGACATGGCCGGCTTCTCCCGCCAGGAGCAGCAGCTGCTGGCCCTGTTGGTGCGGGTCCACCGCCGCAAGCTCGCCCGCGGGCAGCTGAAGGCCCTGCCGCAGCGGTGGCTGGATACCGGCAAGCGGCTGGCGGTGGTGCTGCGCCTGGCCGTGCTGCTTCACCGCGGCCGGGCCGACGGCAGCGTGCTCGAGCCACGGGTCGAGCCGCTGGGCGACGGCATGCGCCTGTGGTTCCCGGCGGGGTGGTTGGCCGACAATCCTCTGCTGCAGGCCGATCTGGCCCAGGAGCAGCGCTACCTGGAGCGCGCCGGCATGACCCTGGAGCTGGCCGAGTCGGCCGGCTAGGGCGGCGCCGGCGCGCGGGCCACGTTTAGGCGTCCTCGGCGAGGTGGGCGAGCAGGGCCTGTTGGGCACTGAACGGGGTCTCTTCATCGCCCTCCGGCCGGGCGCGCACGTAGGAGCCGTCCGCCTGGAGCAGCCACGCCTGCTGGGTATCCGCCAGGTAGTAGGCCAGGTCCTTGCCGATGCGCTCACGCGCCTCCCGGTCGTCGATGGGGAAGGCGGTCTCCACCCGGCGGAAGAAGTTGCGATCCATCCAGTCGGCGCTGGCGCCGTACATCTCCGGGGTTCCGGCGTTCTCGAAGTAGAAGACCCGGGTGTGCTCGAGGAAGCGGCCGACGATCGAGCGCACGCGGATGTTCTCCGAGACCCCGGGCAGCCCGGGGCGCAGGACGCACATGCCGCGGACGATCAGGTCGATCTCCACCCCGGCCTGCGAGGCCCGGTAAAGGGCCTGGATGGCGCGCGGCTCGGTCAGGGCATTGAGCTTGGCGATGATCCGTCCGCCGCGACCTGCGGCGGCGTGCTCGGCTTCGCGCTCGATGCGGGCGAGCACGCCGTCGTGCAGGGTGAACGGGGCCTGGAGCAGGCGGTGCAGATCCTTGAACCGACCCAGGCTGGTCAGTTGCAGGAAGACGCTGCGCACGTCCTCGCCGATGCGCCGGTCGGCGGTCAGCAGGCCGTAGTCGGTGTAGAGCCGTGCGGTGCGCGAGTGGTAGTTGCCGGTGCCGAGGTGCACGTAGTTGCACAGGCGGCCGCCCTCGCGCCGGACGATGAGCATCATCTTGCCGTGGGTCTTGTAGCCCACTACTCCGTAGACCACGTGCGCGCCGGCCTCCTGGAGGCGGTTGGCCAGGCGGATGTTGTCCTGCTCGTCGAAACGCGCACGCAGCTCCACCACCACCGTGACCTCCTTGCCGGCGCGGGCGGCGCGGACCAGATTGTCGACGATGGCCGAATCGGGGCCGGTGCGGTAGAGCGTCTGTTTGATGGCCAGGACGTTGGGGTCCTGGGCGGCCTGGCGGACCAGGTCGACCACCGGCAGGAAGGATTGGAAGGGGTGGTGGAGGAGGATGTCCCGCTGCCGGATGGCCTTGAACAGGTCGGTCCCGGTGCTCAGCACCGCGGGCAGCCCCGGTGTGAACGATGGGTACTTGAGGTCGGTGCGGTCGACCAGGTCGTAGACGGCCATCAAGCGGTTGAGGTTCACCGGGCCGTCCACCTGGTAGAGGTCGTCGCGGCCGAGTTCGAACTCCTCGAGGAGGAAGTCGGCCATGGCGTCCGGGCAGTTGGCTGCCACCTCCAGGCGCACGCCCTGGCCGTAACGGCGCTGCGGCAGCTCGCCCTCCAGCGCGCGCATCAGGTCGTCGACCTCCTCCTCGTCGACGAAGAGATCGCCGTTGCGGGTGACGCGGAACTGGTAGCAGCCGCGCACCGTCATGCCCGGGAACAGGTCGTTGACGAAGGCGTGGATGACCGAGGAGAGGAAAACGAAGTTATTCGGGCCGCCGCCGTCGATCTCCGCCGCCGGCAGCTGGATGATCCGGGGCAGGGCGCGGGGCGCCTGAACGATGGCGTAGCCGGTGTTGCGACCGAAGGCGTCCTTGCCCTCGAGCGAGACGATGAAGTTGAGGCTCTTGTTGAGCACCTTGGGGAACGGATGCGCCGGGTCCAGGCCGAGGGGGCTGAGGATGGGCAGCAGCTCGGTCTCGAAGTAGTGGCGCAGCCAGTCGCGCTGTGCCTCGCTCCAGTCCTGGCGGCGTACGAAGTGGATCGACTGCTCGGCTAGCGCGGGGATCAGCTGCTCGTTGAGCACCCGGTACTGCTCGTGGACGATCTCGTGGGCCACTGAGCCGGTGGCGCGCAGCACCTCCTGGGGGCTGCGGCCGTCGGCCTCGGTCTGCACCGAGCCGAGCTCCGCCCGCTGCTTGACGCCGGCCAAGCGGATCTCGAAGAACTCGTCCATGTTGGTGCTGAGGATGCACAGGAACTTGAGCCGCTCGAGAAGCGGTACGCTCGGATCCCTGGCCTGTTCCAGGACCCGGCGGTTGAACTCGAGGAGGCTGAGCAGGCGGTTGTTGTAGAGCTCGGGCTGTTTGAGGTCGGTCGGTTCTTGCATGCCTTCTACGCTAGCAGAATCCGCCTCTGGGCGGTTTTTCGATTCTATGACATCCTGCGAATGTGAAGCCCGACAACCATCGAGGAGCGACGATCATGAGCGACGAGCGCCCCGCAGCGGACCCCAGCGAGCAGCGCCGCCTGCAGCGTCGGATCGACCGCGCGGTGGCGGGGCTGGTGCTCTATGAGCGGTCATGGTGCCCGTTCTGCATGCGGGTCAACATGACCCTGCGCAGCCTCGGCATCGAGCTGGAACGCCGCGATATCGGCCAGGATCCCCAGGCCGCTCGCGAGCTCGAGGAGCACGGTGGCAAGCGCATGGTGCCCTGCCTCTACATCCCCGACGGCGGCGACGGACAGTGGCTCTACGAGTCGGGGGATATCGCCGCCTACCTGCGCGCACTGGTCGAGGAGCTCGGCCCCGACGGGCGCGACGGGTGAGCGGGGGTCAATCCGCCTTTTCCAGGAGCCGGTCGCGGATCGCCTGGTCCGGGTAGCCGTCGGCCGGCAGCCCCCGATCCTGCTGATAGGCACGCAGCGCCGCGCGGGTCTGCGGGCCAAGGAGCCCGTCGACGGGGCCGGCGTCGAAGCCCAGCTCGTTGAGGACTTCCTGGATCTGGCGCAGTTCGTTGTGCCGCGGGGGCGGCTCGTCGGGGAAGTCCGCGCGCAGCGGCGGGGCGCCGTCGAGCCGGTCGGCGAGCAGGCCGACAGACAGGGCGTAGGAGACCGAGGCGTTCCAGCCCATGATGCGGCGGAAGTTCTCGTAGACCAGGAACGCCGGGCCGTTGCGCCCCATGGGCAGGAGCAGCGCGGCCGGGATGTCGCTTTCCGGCAGGTCGGACCCGTCGGCCCGACGCACGCCCAGCTGCTGCCATTCGTCCAGTGGTTGGGGGTCGTCCAGGCCCAGGTGCTCGAAGCTGAAGCCGTCGGCCAGGCTGACCTCGCGGCCCCAGCGTAGGCCGGGGCGCCAGCCCATGGACCGCAGGTAGTTGGCGCCGGAGGCGAGGGCATCGGCCACGCTGTCGCGTAGATCGATGCGCCCGGAGCCGTCGTAGTCCACGGCGTGCTCGCGCAGCGTGGTGGGCATGAACTGCGTGTGCCCCAGGGCGCCGGCCCAGGAGCCGCGCAGGCCGTCACGCGCGAGCTTGCCATCCTCCAGGAGCGCCAGCGTAGCGTCGAGCTGGTGGAAGAAGAAACGCGCCCGGCGGCCCTCGCAGGCGAGGGTGGTCATGGCGTCGATGATGGGCACCTCACCGAAGTAGCTGCCGTAGTGGGTCTCCATGCCCCACAGCGCCACGAGGTAGCGCGGCGGTACGCCGAAGTCGGCGTGGATCCGCCAGAGCAGTTCCCGGTGCTCGTCCATCATCGCCTCCCCGCGGTCGATGCGCTGATCCGTCAGCCGGGCGTCCAGGTACTCGCGGAAGGTCTGCACGAACTCCGGCTGCTCGCGGTCGAGCTCGAGGATGCGCTCGAGCTGCTCGACGTCGGCGAAGGTCTCCTCGACCACCGCGGCGTCGCGGCCCTGCTCCTTGAGATCGGCGCGCAGGTTGGTGACGCACTGCTCGAAGTCGTCGGCGAGGACGGGGGCGGTCAGGCACACCGCCATGAGCATCGGCCAGCGGGGGGGGCGCGGCATGGTCTCGATTCTTCCAGGCTGAACGGGGCCCCTCACAGGGCGTTGCGTGCAGTGTAAGATAGCGCCGCCAACCGGTCGACCGCTGCTGCGAGGAGTCCGATGTACGCCCTGATCCGCCGTCTGCTATTCCGGCTCGAACCCGAGCAAGCCCACCGCGTGAGCATGCGACTCGCCCGCCTGGGTCTGCGTATCGCCGCTGTGCCCGGGGTGCGGGGCCTGCCCGCGGTGCCCCGACGCGTGATGGGGATCGATTTCCCCAATCCGGTCGGTCTGGCCGCCGGCTTCGACAAGGACGGCGAGTACATGGACGTACTCGAGAAGCTCGGTTTTGGCTTCCTGGAGCTGGGGACGGTTACCCCGCGCGCGCAGCCGGGCAATCCGCGCCCCCGGGTCTTCCGGATCCCCGAGCACGAGGCCCTGATCAACCGCATGGGCTTCAATAATCAGGGCGCCGAGCCGCTCGCCCGCCGGCTCGAAGTCTCGCAGCACCGTGGTGTGATCGGTATCAATATCGGCAAGAACCGGGATACGCCCCCCGAGCGGGCCGTAGAGGACTACGCCCTGGCGCTGGGAATGGTCTACGGGGTGGCCGACTACGTGGCAATCAACCTCAGCTCGCCGAACACCCCGGGGCTGCGCGATCTGCAGCATGAGGGCGCGCTTCGCAACCTCCTCGATCGCCTCCAGACCGAGCGCAAGCGCCTGGCCGAATTCCACGACAAGCGGGTGCCCCTGGTGGTCAAGATCGCCCCGGATTGGGATGCCGGGGAGCTGGATGCCACCTTGGATATCCTGCTCGAGCGCCGGGTGGACGGCATCGTGGCCACCAATACCACGCTGGGGCGCCCCGGGGTGGGCCGGGATCCCCGGGGCCGCGAGAGCGGCGGGCTCAGCGGGGCGCCGTTGCGCGAGCAGGCTGAGCGCGTCCTTGAGCAGGTGGCGGCCCGGCGCGAGCGGCGTACGGCCCTGATCGCCGCCGGGGGGATCTGCTCCGGCGAGGACGTGAGCCGGCGCCTGGATCTGGGCGCCGATCTGGTCCAGCTTTATACCGGCATGATCTACCGCGGACCGGGTCTGGTGCAGGAGGCCGTACGTGCCGCCGCCCGGCACGCCGGTCAGCCCGGCTAGGGGGCGTCGTCGGGCCGACCGCTCTGCGGCTGCAGCCCGGCGATATAGATCATGACGTAGGCGTTGTGGTTGAGGTAGAGCCGGTGCTCGAGCTTCTTGATCGACTCGAGGTAGAGGCGGGTGCTCTCGGCGCCGAGGGCGTGGTTGAACAGCTCCAGGGGCAGCTCTGGCTCCATGGCGGCGCGGAACTCGTCGAGGTCGATGGCGTCGATGATGGGCGATGGCGGCTGCGCCGTATCATCGTTGCTCTGCGGGTCGAACTGCTCGAGGTAGGCCACGCTGCGCAGGATCCGCTGGCGGACGTCGCCGATAATCTCCTCCCGGAAGACGCGGTAGTCCCCGCCGCGCAGTTCGCTGACGCGTGAGAAGAGCGCCTCGAGGTGGCGCAGGTAGATCAGCACCCCGCGTTTGAGCAGCACCGAGTCGTGGACGATCCGCTGCGCCAGCGCCTCGGACGTCTCGAAGCGGCCCAGGTCGATGCGGATCTCACGTGCGTCCAGGGCGATGTAGAGCGGATAGGGCAGGGGCGTGCCGCTGGTCAGGGTGGCCCCGGCCCACTGACCGCCCTCCTCGGCGGACCAGCGTTGCCAGGCGACGTAGCCGCGGTTGAGGATGCGCTCGCCGAAACGAAAGGGGACGTGGAAGAAGATTTGGTCCCCCTCCCGAAGCCGCTCCCGGCTGGCCAGCCAGTCGGGCAGGAAGATCCCCAGCCCGCCGCTGCTGACGTCGTGCAGCAGGTACTGGAAGGGCTGCAGGGCCTCGCCGCGCGAGCCGAGGAACGGCAGGGCGATGGACTCGACCGGGCGGCGCAGTTCGCGCCGGGCGTCCATGGCCGCTCGGGCGCTTTCAGTCACCATGGGATCGTCCCTCCAACAGGGCGGCGGGCTCGCTGCGCATCCGTCGTAGCGGGTCCAGGGCCTCGGATGGCACCCCGGCATCGAGCCGCCAGTCCTCCTCCTTCCGGTACTCGGCGTGGGCGCCGGCGCGCGGGCCGCGCCGGCGCTCCAGGTGCGCCAGGCGCTGCCCGGCCTGGGCGTGCCCCGGTGCCATCTCGAGCACGCGCCGGTAGGTGGCCCGTTCGGCGTCACATAGGCCGAGGGTGCACTCGATCTCGGACTGATCGAAGGCGGTCTCCAGGTTGTGGGGCTGGAAGCGTGCGGCACGCTGGAGGACGGCGAGGGCGGCCCGCGGCTGGCGGTCCTGGACCAGGGCCTTGGCGTGGGCCTCCTGGTGGACGGCCCGGTGCTCGGCGAGGGCCGGATAGTCCGGGTGGGCCGGTGCTGGCAGCGGCGCCTTTCTGGGCGCAGGCGCAACCAGCACGGGACGGTCTGAGGCCTCGTCCTCGGCGTCCGGGGTGCTACGCAGTCGGTTCAGCAAGGCGGCGTAGCGCTCCTTGGACTGCTTTCGATCCCCGGCCCAGCCCGCCACGCGCGCGGCCTCTACGGCGAAGGTCGGATCCGTCGGGTTGGCCTCGGCGAGGGTGTCGTAGAGTTCCAGGGCGCGCTCGTAGTCGCCCTGCCAGGACGCCAGCCGGGCCCGGGTCAGGCCGGCCTGGGTGGCATCGGGGAAGCGCTGCAGGATGGTGGCCAGGGGGTCCTCGGCCTCGGCCAGGGCGCCGCGGGCGATGAGCTGATCGGCGAGCAGGTAGCCCGCCCGGGTCAGTTCCGGCTCCAGCCTCAGGGCCCGGCGCGCGGCTGCCTCGGCGGCCTCGCGTTCGCCGCGGGCCGCGGCGTGTTCAGCGACCTTGAGGTAATCCCGGCCGCTGCGCGGGTCCGCCGGCGGCTCTGCAGTCAGGGGTTCCGGCTCCGGGTCGTCGGCCGGCCCGGGTGTCGCCCGGTGGGCCAGCCCTTCGAGGCGTGCCGATGCCCGGGCATTCCCGGGATCTGCCTCCAGGATGCGGGCGTAGTGGTGCTCAGCGGCGTAAGGCCGGCCCTGGGCCTGAAGGATGTCACCGAGCTGGCGCCGCAGTTCCTGGTCCCCGGGGGTCTCGTCGAGGAGCCCGCGCAGGGCGTTTTCCGCGCCGTGGAGCACCCCGGAGGCGGTCAGCGTGGCGACGTAGAGCAGGTGTTCGGGGCGGCCCCGGAGGGGGCGGAGGGCCCCCAGCAGGACCCGGGCCCGGCCGCTGCGCCCGAGTGCGAGCTCCACCCGGGCCTGCAGCAGGAGGCTCGCTCGCGTGCGCTCCGCGCCCGCCGGGAGGGAGGTCAGAAGGCCCGCGGCGGTCGCGTCATCCCCCATCCAATGCAGGAGTTGCGCTGTGTCGTAGACCAGTGTTGGGTCCTGCGGGGTCTCCCGCAGCAGGCGCTGGTAGTGCGTCAGCGCCTCGGCGCGCCGTCCGGGCTGCCAGGAGAGTAGCCGTGCCAGCTGCTGACGGGCGTCGCGGTCGCTGATGTGCTCGTGGGCCGCCACCAGGCTGGTTTCGGCCAGATCCGGGGCCGGCAGTGGCTGCGCCCCGACACGCTCGCCGGAGAGCCCGGTGGCGAGGATCAGCGCGGTACCGGCCAGGCCGAGGGCGGCGATTCGCATCCTACCTGGCACGCTAATCCTCCAGGCTTCGCTGCAGCAGCTTGATGGCCCGGTCGGGCTGATCGGCCCAGGTGAGGACCTGAGCGAACTGGCGCATCAGCTGCCGGTCGTCGGGGCGGGCCGCCAGGAGCTGGTCGAAGGCCTCGATGGCCTCGTCGTAGCGGGTTGACCAGGCCAGCGCCAGAGCCTTCTTGTACCGGGTCTCGTCATCGCCGGGATGCGCGTCGAGCTGCTCCCGGTAGAGTTCGATGGCGGCCTCATAGGCGCCCCGGCTGAGCTGCAGATCGGCCAGGAAGAGCCGGTCCGGCGGTTCCAGCTCGGCGGTTTCCAGGTGACCGATCTCGGCGGCGGCCCCGTCGATGTCGCCCGCCCAGAAGAGGGTGCGGGCCAGCCCGAGCCGGGCGGCGGGATGGTTCGGTTCGTCGTCGAGGACCCGGCGATACTCGCCGATCGCCTCCTCGTGCCGGCCCCGTTCGGCGAGCAGGCGGGCGAGCTCCAGCCGGGCCTCGGTGGTCTCGGCGTCCGGGGCACGCCTTGCACGGGTGTCGACGTCCTCGGTGGGTAGGCTGTGCAGCAGATCCTGGTAGCGCCCGATGGCCGCCTCTTCCTGCCCGCTTCGGCGCAGCAGCGAGGCGTGATGCAGGATGCCGGCCGGGGAGAGGCTGCCGTTGGCCTGGTAGAGTGCCAGCGCCCGCTCCGGCTCGCCGAGGCGGTCGAAGTGCCCCGCCAGGGCGGCACGCATGTCCGGGTCCAGGACGTCGTTCTCGTGCAGACGCCAGGCCCCAACGAAGGCCGGCTCCGTGTGATCCCGCCCGAGCAGGGTCAGGGTTGCCTCCGTGAGTCGGTCGGGGTGGCTCAGCCCGGCCTCGATGCTCCGGCCCAGATGCTCGGTGGCGGTGTCGGTCCGATCCAGCTGGCCCAGCCACTCGGCGACACGGAAGTGCACCGTGTCGGGATGGGCGCGCAGGTAGAGAGCTGCGGTGATACCAACGACGGCGACCAGAAAGAGGGCGAAGAGTCCGTTCTTGCGTCTGCGCACAGCGTTATCGTCCCCAGTTTTTGCCCTGTATCGTAGCAGTGACAGTAGCCCCGAACATGGGGGGGCGTGACGTTTCTCAGCCGGAGGATGGCATGGATGGTAAGGATCGCAGGGAAGCTGGCTGTGAGGACCGGCCCACCGTCCTCATCGTGGACGACGAGCCGATCAATCTGGAGTTGCTCGCCCGGGTGCTGGGCGACGCCTACCGCATCCTGATCGCCCGTAGCGGGGAGCAGGCGCTGGCGATCATCGCCCGCGGGCCGCTGCCCGATGTCATCCTGCTCGATATCACCATGCCGGGGATCACCGGCTATGAAGTGCTGGAGACCCTGCAAGGTGATCCGCAAACCCAGGTGATCCCGGTCATCTTTATCACCGCCCTCAGCGACTGGGAGGAGGAGGCGGACGGTCTGGCCCGCGGGGCGGTGGATTACATCACCAAGCCGTTCAACAGCGCCGTGGTGCGCGCTCGGGTCGGCACCCACGCCAAGCTCAAGGCCCGTTCAGATCAGCTTGCCGCCCAGCACCGGCAGTTGCAGGTGCAGCAGCGGCAGATCGAGGCCGAGCTGCGTGTCGCCTCGCGGGTCCAGCAGTCCCTGCTGCCGGATCCGCCGCCGGTGGATGTCGGCTATACCCTGGACTGGTATTTCCAGCCCAGTGCGGTCCTTGGTGGCGACGTCTTCGGGGCGATCCCGCTCGACGATGGTCGGGTCGTGCTCTATATGCTGGATGTCAGCGGGCACGGCGTGGCGGCGGCGCTGGTTTCGGTCTCGGTGGCGCAGTCGATCCGCCAGTGGGTTGCCGAGCGCCGCCAGGTCTCACCGGCGGCGATCCTCGACGCCCTGGATGAGGCGTTCCCGCTGGAGCGCTTCGATAAGTTCTTCACGCTGATGGTGGTCATCTACGACCCGGCGGCGGGGGAGATTCGCTACTCCAACGCCGGACACCCGCCCGGGTTGTTGATCCGCGAGCGGGGCGGGAGTCTGCCCCTGCAGGCCGGTGGGCTGCCGGTGGGTGTCGGCGGCTGGGGGGGCTACGAGGAGGGTCGGCTCGCCGTGGCGGAGGGGGATTTACTCTTCCTCTACACGGACGGGCTGGTGGACGTGGAGGATGCCGCGGGTTGCCCGCTGTCGGCCGAAACCCTGGAGCGGGCGCTGCGGGACTGGCGCGGCTGCTCGGTGGACACGGTGATCCAGGGGGTGCGGCGGATGATGGAAGATCACGCGGACCAACCCCCGAGCGATGACGTAACCTTTGCCTGTCTGCGTTTCCTAGGGGCAGGCCAACAGGGCGGTAGCACAAAGGAGTGAGCGGATGGGGTACCGGCGCGCGGATCGAGACGGGGTGGCCGTCGTGGAGGTTCATGTTGAGCGGCTCGACGCCAGCGAGGCACCGGCGTTCAAGCGGGCGGCACTCGAGGCCATGGATGCCGGCATGACCCGCCTGGTGGTCGATCTCGCTCGGGTCGATTTCATCGACTCCAGCGGCCTGTCCGCGTTGTTGTCGCTGCGCAAGAACATCGACCCCGCCGGGTCCGTGGCGCTGGCCGGTGTGCGCGCGCCCAAGGTCGTCCAGCTGTTCCGGGTGACCCGGCTCGATCAGGGGGTGTTCCCCATCTATCCCGATGCCGAACAGGCGGTTGCTGAGCTGGCCAAGGCGTGAACGCGGGCCTGCTCCTGGAATTGCAGATTGATAGCGATCTGCGCCAGGTGGCTGACGCCTGCCGGGCCTGGCAGCGACTGGCGGGGCAGCTGGGGTTGGGCGAAGAGGCAGCCGGAGCGGTCGAGTTGGCCCTGTGCGAGGCGGTCAACAACGCCATCATCCACGCCCACGGCCAACGCGCAGGCTACACCGTGCGCATCACCGTCCGGCAAGACGACGACTGGCTGATCGTCCGGATCCACGATGAGGGCGAGGCAACAGGCCCGGACTTGCCCCCGGTGGAGGCGTCCGGCGGCACGGTGGATCTGGACGAGGGCGGCCGCGGGCTGCGGATCATCCAGGCCCTGATGTGGCAGGTCTGTTACCTGCGGCGCCCGGAGGGCAACACGCTTGAGATGCGATACCCGCTGCCGGGCGGTACCGAGGACTGACCCGGGCGGCGTTCGCCGGTATCCCGGGTGGCCCGCAGTGGCGCCTGTGCGCTACCATCCTGTTCCATAGGAGAGGTGGCTGAGCGGTCGAAAGCACCCGACTTGAAATCGGGTGAGGGCATGCGCCCTCCGGGGGTTCGAATCCCTCCCTCTCCGCCAGCGCATTTCAAGTCGCCAGTTTGCCAGGTCGGCGATTTCCACCAGATCGAACGTGCACTCAAGTCCTTTCCTGGAGAGCCTAACGGACTACAAAACCCTGCGGGATAACGGGTTAAAGGGCGCGTCGCATTGGTGGAATGGCGCTGGCCCGGTCGTCCACTGAATCTTCGCCCGCTCGAAGGGATGCGGGGTTGACATTCCCGCCCGACGCAGAACCAGCGTGGTTATTTCTGCACAGGCGATGCGAGAACCCCGCGTAAGCCGCTGACATCTGGAGGCGTGTTCGCAAGGTGCTGATTTGTGGTTGGTTTGTAGCTGGACAGTCTTTGTCCAATAGACCTCGAAGGCCTTCGCGAAGCGGGTTCAGCTGACTTTCTCCACACGGTTTTCCACAGGTTCTGTGGAATCCTGGCCGATCCAGGGGCAAGGAGGTGAGATGCAGCGCCATGTCGTTTTACCCGACGGAGAGCGGGTTCCGGCCCTCGGCCAGGGGACCTGGCGCATGGGTGAGCGCCCAAGCGAGCGCGCGGCCGAGGTCGCGGTGCTGCAGGCCGGGCTGGATGCCGGGCTGACCCTGATCGATACCGCTGAGATGTATGGCGACGGCGGTGCCGAGCGGGTGGTGGGCGAGGCCCTGGCCGGGCGGCGGGATCAGGCCTTCGTCGTCAGCAAGGTCTTCCCGTGGAATGCAAGCCGCAAGGGCGTGGTCCGCTCGTGTCAGCAGAGTCTCGAGCGTCTGGGCACGGATCGGATCGATCTCTACCTGCTGCACTGGCGCGGCGGCGCCTCGTTGGGGGAGGCGGTGGCCGGATTCCAGGATTTGCAGCGCGCGGGCTGCATTCGCCACTGGGGCGTGAGCAACCTCGATGCGACTGACCTGCAGGAACTCTGGGGGGTGCCCGGCGGGGGCGCGGTCGCCGCGAATCAGCTGCTCTATCACCTTGGCGAGCGGGGTATCGACTGGGACACGCTGCCGTGGTTGCGCCAACGCGGCATCCCGGTCATGGCTTACTGCCCGCTCGGGCAGGGCGGGCTGCTGAACGACTGGCGTCTCGTGGGCTTTGCGGAGCGTCACGGCATCACGGCGGCCCAGGCGGCGCTGGCCTGGTTGCTGGATCAGGGCGACGTGATCGCCATCCCGAAGACGCGAACGCCGGAGCGTGTTCTCGAAAACCGCGCCGCGCTCGAGATCACCCTGACCGAGGCGCAGCATACGGAACTCGAAGAACTCTTCCCGCCGCCGGACGGCCCCCGGCCGCTGGCCATCGTTTGATGGGGCCTGAGGCGCCGTATTTTTACCGGTTTTGCTTTGTTACCCCGTAGGGCGGGCCCGCCTTCCGAGGGTGGGTCAACTCTGTTGGCCAGCTGGGGTCAGCCTACGGGGCCGCTAACAATCCTGGCCAGCAAGAGCCAGAGTTCCTTGCGCTCGAGCGGTTTGTTCAGATAGGCATCGCAGCCGAGGCCGAAGCACTCCTGTTGGAAGTGCTCCAGGGCATGGGCGGTGATCAGGGCGATGGGCGTGCGCGCCAGGGCGTGTTCCGCCTCTTGTGAACGGATTATGCGCAGTGCCTCACGGCCATCCAGCTCGGGCATTTGAAGGTCGAGCAGGACGAGGTCGGGGCTCGCTTGCTGCCAGTGCTCGATGGCCTCGCGGCCATTTTGCACGCAGGTGATCTGTGCGCAGCCAGCCTGTTCGAGCAGGTTGTTCACGAGTAGTGCGTTGGTCGGCTCATCTTCGGCGACGAGAACGCGCAGCCCAGTCCCCACCGGCGCGCTTGTATCAACTTCGGCCTCTTCGGGGGTGTATAGCAACGGGGTGGCGGAGGTGGCTGGTGGCATCGCCACCGTGAAGCGGAACCTCGTTCCGTGGCTGGGCTGGCTCTCGACCGAGATGCGCCCACCCATCAGCTCCACCAGCTCTTTGCAGACCTTCAGCCCCAGGCCGCTGCCTTCCTTGCGGGCGAGCGCAGGACCAGCCTGCCGGAACGCCTCGAAGATGTGCGGCTGGTCTTCCTCCGGGATGCCGGCTCCGGTGTCCGTGACGGTGAAGGCGAGTTCATGCTCGGATGAACCGCGCTCTACGTGAACGCGGATATGGCCCGATTTGGTGAAGCGCAGCGCGTTGCTGACCAGGTTGTAGAGCACCTGACCGAGGCGCACCGGATCGCCATGGACCCGGAATGGGGCTTCGGTGCCTGAAGACCACTCCAGGTGCAGGCCCTTCTGCTCGGCCAGCGGCACGAGAAGCCCCAGCTGGGTATCCATGAACGCGCGCAGATCGAAATCCTCCTCGCTCAGCTGAACTCGGCCGGCTTCCAGCCGCGAGAGCTCCAGGACGGTGTCGATGAGCCCGAGCAGGGTATGGCTTCCGGCTTGGCAAAGCTCCACATGGTGATGCTGCCGCGGGTCCAGCTCGGAGTGCGCCAACTGATCCAAGAATCCCGTGATGGCATTGAGCGGCGTGCGCAGGTCGTGGCTGACCGCGGCGAGGAACATCCTTTGGTCCTCCAGCGTACGTTGGCGCTCCTCTTCCAGGGCTCGACGCTCACTGATATCGCGCAGGATCCCCGCCGCGTGCCAGCGCCCGGCAATCTGTACGGGTGCCAGGGTCAGCTCCAGGGCGATCTCGTGTCCGTCGCGGTGGATGGCCACGACTTCGGTCTGTTGGCCCACGCGGGTTTTGCCGCCGGACTCCCGGAAGTGGCGCATGCCTGCCTGCATCGCCTCCCGGTGGCGCTCGGGGACGAAACGGTCATGGAAGGGGGCACCTGCAAGTTGGTTGGCGCGATAACCGAGTAGTCGCTCGAAGGCCGGGTTGCAGTACACCAGCCGGTCCTCGGCATCGATCAGAACGATGGCATCGCGCGCGGCGGTGGTAATCGCCTGGAATTTGGCTTCGGCGGCGTGGTGGGCTTGTTCGAGATAGCGCCTGTCGGTGATGTCCTCGAGGATATGGACCGAGCTGCGGTAGGCCCCCTGTTCATCCAGAACCACATACGAGCGTGAGTGAAAGACTCGGCCGTCAGGCAGTTCGATTTCTTCGGAGGTCTCGGAGCAGCCGGTCTCGGAAGGACCGGCGTCGCCGGCGGATACTTTGGCCATGGCCGACTGGCATCCGGGCAGGGGGCCCTCGCCGCGAGGGAAGAAGTGCCAGTAGGGCTGGCCGGTCACCTGATCGAGCGTGGCGCCGGCCTGCTCCAGGTAGGCGCGATTCGCGCGCAGGATGCGATAGTCCTGGTCGTGGAGGAAGATCGGATGCCCCATGGCATCCATGGCATCGTCCCAGCTAGGGATGGGGTGCGCTTCCACGGGTGGGCTCTCCGGTGGTGGTGCCGGTCTCGGGCTCCTTCCGCAGCGCCAGCGATTCGATCCATTGCCGCAGCTCCGTGCGATCCAGCGGCTTGCCCAAGAACGCATCGAAGAGCGCGGACTCCAGGACCGCTTCCACTTCGTTGCGGGCATAGGCGGTGTAAAGGGCGATGGGTACCCGGGGGTAGCCCTCGGCCTGTTCCTCGGCCCGGATGTGTTCGGCCAGCTTGTCGCCATCGAGTCCGGGCATGTGGCGGTCGAGCACCAGGGCATCGAAAGTCCTTGTTTGCCAGGCCGCCAGAGCGCCGGCGCCGTCCTCGGCCGTGGTGACCGTGCAGCCGAGTTGCTCGAGGAGGGTCCGGGCTAGGAAGACGTTGACCGTCTGGTCATCGGCCACCAGTACACGCAGCGGGTCCGCCTGCGTATCCCCGCCAGAGGGCCGGGTGGTGGCGCTCAGGCCAGCGGCGGTGGCGCGGTCTGTCCCCGGTGCCGCTACGGGTGGCAACGGGAGCGTCACGGTGAACGTGGAGCCTACCCCCGGCGTGCTCTCGAGCGAGATCTCTCCGCCGAAAAGCTCGGTGAGTTCGCGCACGATGGCCAGGCCCAGGCCGTGGCCGCTGCGCGAGCCGCGATAGCCGGCGCGATCGAAGGCCGCGAAGATGTGCGCCTGCTGGTTTGGGGGAATCCCCGCCCCGGTATCGCGCACGCGGAAGCTGATCCGTTCATCGGGCTCTGTGCATACCGTTAGATCGATATGGCCTTCGTTGGTGTACTTGATGGCGTTGCTGAGCAGGTTCGACAGGATCTGGCCCATCCGGGTGGCATCGGCGTTCACCCAGTGCGTCACGCCGGGGTCGATGCTGCAAGAGAACGCCAGGCCGTGTTCTTGGGCCAGGGCGGTGTAGACGGTGCACTGGCCCTCGATCGCCGAGTGCAGGTCGAAGGGGGTCGGGCGCAGTTCCAGCCGCCCGGCCTGCAGTCGGCTGAGATCGAGCAGCGAATCGATCAGTTCCAGCAGACGACCACTGGCACGGCGGCACTGTTGCACGTAGACCTGACGCTGCTCTTCTTCCAGGTCCGGCTCGGCGAGCAGTTCCACAAAACCGGTCAGAGCGTTGAGGGGCGAGCGCAGATCGTGGCTGACCGCGTTGAGGAAAGTCGTCTTGGCCTCCACGGCCTCGGCCAGCTCCCGCTCCGCACGCTTCTGGTGGCTGATGTCGAAGCTAACGCCCAGTGTCGCCACCAGCTCTCCGCGCTGATCGGTGATGGGGTGGACGGTGAACAGCGCCGGGAACGTGCTGCCATCCCGGCGGCGCAGCTCGGTCTCTAGGCGGATCGGTTGGTGCTCGCGGAACAGCTGATCCACATATTGGGGCAGCCGCTCCATGTCCGCTTCGGTATGCAGCAGGCTGACGTGTTGGCCGAGCAGCTCCTCGCGGTCGTATCCGAACAGCGCCTCAGCGCCGGTGCTGGCCTCGAGGATGACGGAATTCAGGTCGGTCTTGATCAGGCTGACCGAGCTGGCCGCCTCGATGATCGCCTCGAGCTCCTGCTGCCGCTGTTGAAGCTGCTCGCGCAGCTGCTGCTCGGCCTGCTCGGCGCGGCGGCGCGCGGTGATATCCACGCCCACCGACTGGACGTGGCTCAGTGTGCCGTGCTCATCGAAGAATGCGCGGTTGGTCCAGAGGGTCCAGTGGGTCTGGCCGTCCGCGCCGGGAATGCTGTTCTCGAAGTGGCCTACCGGCTCCTGAGGAGTCAGCCTCGCCAGGTGCGCTCGTGCCTCATCGCGCTCATCGGCGGGCAGGAAGTCGATCCAGCGTTGCCCGATCAGCTGATCCGGTTCGGTCTGCACATGCGCTGCCAGGGCGGGGTTGGCATAGGTGATGGTGGTATCGGGCAGGAAGCGCTTAATCATCAGCGGCTGGTTCTCGACAAGGTCCCGGTAATGGGCCTCCCGCTCGGCGAGCTCGTGCTGAAGGGTCCGTTGCTCGGTGACGTCCTGGGCCGTCCCGCGCAGGATTTGCGGATTCCCGGCTGCGTCAAACTCCGCATAGCCGCGTGCCTGCACAATCCGCTGACTGCCGTCCGGGGTTGTCAGGCGGTGCTCGATCTCGTAAGGCTCTCCCTGGTTCAGGGTGCGGTCGATGGCCTGATGGAGGGCCGGGTGATCCTTGGCCGGCACTCTGGAGAGAAAACTCTCCCAGTCCATGGGCTCCTGCGTCGGCTCTAGGCCGAGGAGGCGGTACATCTCGTTCGACCAGTGAACTGTTCCGCAAGGGATGTCGTAAAGCCAGTGCCCGAGCCGGGCAATGCGCTTGGCCTCGGTCAGTTCCAGCTCGCTGCGGCGCAGTGCGAACTCGGTCTCCTTGAGGGTCTGGACATCGACATGGGTACCCACCATGTAGCTCGGCGAGCCGTCGGCGCCGCGGCGCAGGGTCTGCCCCCGTCCCTGCACCCAGAGCCAGCCGCCATCGGCGCAGCGGTAGCGGAGTTCGACCGTGAAGGGCCGGCCTTCGTCGAGGTGGCTTTCGATCACCGGCTGGATGCGTTCAAGATCCTCGGGATGGATCATCGCCTGCCAGTCGGCGAAGGTCAGGGCGCCCTGCTGATGGGGATCATAGCCGAGCATGCGCCAGCAGGCCTCATCCCAGTACACCTGATCCGCCGCCAGGTCCCAGTCCCAGACCCCGAAGCCGGCGGCCTCCTGGGCCATGCGCAGACGCTGCTCATGGGCAAATTGAGTCGATAGATCGATACAGGCACCGATCTTTCCCACGACTTCGCCACGCTCATTGAGCAGCGGCGCGGCGCTCACTTGCGCCTGGAAACGCTCCCCGCTACCCCGAATCAGCTCGCACTCCGTGGTGTAGCCTTCGCCGGTTTCCTGCATGCGGGCGATCCCCTCACGGATCTGCGCATATTCGTCAGGGTCATGCAGTATACAGATGTCGCTGCCGACCAGCTGTGCGCGTGTGTACCCAAACATGCGCTCGGCACTGTGGTTGGCCTCGCGCACTGTGCCCTCCAAGTCAACCTCGGTCAGGGCCACATCAGGTACCGCCCGAAGGATGGCCTCGATTCGTTGCCGGCCCGCCTCGCTGCGCTCCAGCGCCTGGCGCTGCTCGGTGATGTCCTGAATGGTCCCCTGAATGATTTGTTGGCCGTGCTCACCCTGCCAGCGCTGGGCGATCTCGCGGACCCAAAGCGTGCGCCCCCCGGGGTGGACGATGCGGTACTCGCCCTCGCAGGAGAGCAGGGAGGGATTGTTCTCGAACTGGAATTCGGCGACCTGGTCTCGATACCCCTCGGGGACCCGGGCGATGAACGACTCCCAGTCCGGTGGCGGCCCCTCCGGGTCGAAGCCGCAAAGCTGATAGGTCATCGAAGACCAGATCAGCTTCCCGGTCTCCGGGTAGGCAACCCAGTGCCCGATCGCCCCCATCTGCTCGGTCCGCTCGGCGCGCTGCAGGGCCTGGTCCCGGGCCTGGCGTTGCGCCTCCAGCTCAGCAACCTGCTGCTCGAGCAGATCCGTCTTGTGTCGAAGGCGCATGTGGGTGTCCACCCGCGCGCGGACAATCGCCGGTGAAAACGGCTTGGTGATGTAGTCCACCGCGCCGAGACTCAGGCCGTATTCCTCATCACTGGCCGCATCACGTGCCGTGACGAAGATAATGTCGATGCCACTGGTTTGCGGATCCGCCTTGAGGCGGCGGCAAACCTCGTACCCATCGAGGCCCGGCATCTGGATGTCGAGGAGGATCAGATCCGGTTGGGGCCGGTGCGAAGCCTGCAGCATCACCAATGCCCTGTCGCCGGAGTTAGCGACCTGAACCCGGTAGTTGTCCTTGAGCAGATTGCCAAGCGCCTGGATGTTCGTGGGCTCATCATCGACCACCAGAACGCTCTGGTGTGGCGTATCGCTGCTCATGTTGCCCCTTCTTGGTTACCTGTCAGCAGCGAGTTGAGCCGCTGCAGCGCCTCATCGAGCTCGAACTGTTCCACGAGGGCCTCCAATGCATCGCAGTCGAGTCCCTGGCCGCGCAGGTAGGCCAGGGCCTCCTGGAACGTTTCCTCCTCGATGAGTTCGCTGGCCTCCAGTTTTTGCCGCAGGCACGTCACGGCCTCCGGCGACCCTTGCCGGGCTGGTTCCGGCTCGCTGTTGAGCCCGTTTAAGGCCTGACCGGCATCCTGCAAAGCCTGCTCAAGGGCTTCGATGCATTCCGCGGTGACCGCATGACCGGTTTTCAGGGCGTGATCGATTTGCTCCGCCTGCTGCTGCAGGTCCACGGCCCCGAGTGTTCCGGCCACGCCCTTGAGGGTGTGGGCGAGTCGGCTCGCCTGCGCGTTATCACCGGCGCGCAGATAGTCGATCAGCGCGGTGTAGTCCGTGGTCAGTTGGCCGCGGAACCTGCGCAGCTGCCGCAGGTAGAGGGTTTCATCGCCACCGAGCTGGCGAAGCCCGCGTTCGAGATCGAACCCGGGCGGTCCGGCTGGCAGAGTATGAGTTTCCCGGGCCGAAACATAATCTTCCGGGACCGCCGCCGCGGTGCGCTCGGCCCGCAGATGCTCGATCAGTGCGGCGTAGAGATCCGGGCTTTCGATCGGCTTGCCCAGGTGGCCATCGGCGCCGGCCTGCGCCGCGCGCTGACGATCCTCATCCATCACGGCCGCTGAGAGGGCGAGGATGGGGCGGTCGTAGCCTTCTTCGCGCAGTACCCGCATCGCCTCATAGCCGTCCATCACCGGCATCTGCAGGTCCATCAGCACCAGATCCGGCGGATTGGCGCGCACCGTCTCGACGGCCACGGTGCCGTTCTCCGCGGTCGCCACGGTAGCCCCGGTCTTCTCCAGCAGTTCCGTGGCCACCTCCCGGTTGATCTCGTTGTCTTCAACGAGCAGCAGGCGGTGGCCGCGCAGGTCCGGTGCGTGGTGGGATGAGGGGGCATCGCGTCCCGGCTCTCCCCCCCGCTCAGCGCGGGCTAGCGCATCGTAGAGCGAAGAGGCGGTCAGGGGTTTGGCCAGGAAGTCGGTGACCTGGTCTTCGCCGATCTCGATCTCCTCCCGCGCGTAGGCGCTAACCATCAGGATCGGCGGCTGGGTCTGGCGAAGCTCGCCGGACTGGCGCCGGCGTTCGATCTCGGCACAGGTCTCGGTACCGGTCATGCCCCCGGGCATCATCCAATCGAGCAGGATGAAATCGAAGGGCTCCCCGCGCTGCTCCGCCGCTACGATCCGCTCGATGGCCGCCTCGCCGCTGGCCGCCTCCTCGGTCGTGAACGCGCAGTGGTGGAGGAGTTCGCGCATGATCTCGCGGGCGCTGGGCTGATCGTCGACAATCAGCACGCGGTGGCCGCGGGTATTCGGGCAGGCGATGGTCGCTTCGCGGTCTTCGCCGAGAGGCAGAGTGAGTGTGAAGGCAAACGTGCTGCCTTCCCCGGGGACGGAGTCGACCGTGAGTTCACCGCCCATGGCTTCAACCAGCCGCCGGCTGATCACCAGTCCAAGGCCGGTGCCGCCATAACGCCGGGTGGTGGAGGTGTCGGCCTGGCCGAAGGCCTGAAAGATCCGGGCGATTTGCGCCTCGCTCATGCCGATGCCCGTGTCACGTACGTAGAAGCGGAGCCTGGTGTGGCCGGCGAGCGCCGACTCGACACTCCGTATACCAAGCTCCACGGTGCCGCCTCGCTCGGTGAACTTCGTGGCGTTGCCGAGCAGGTTGCTGAGCACCTGGGCAAGGCGCAGGGAGTCGCCGACCAGGGTCTGTGGCAGGCTCGGCGGGATGTCGTAGAGCAGTTCCAGGCCGCCGGCGTGGGCCTTCTCGCCAAAGAGGGTCGCCATCTGCTCGATCACATCGCAGAGCTGAAACTCGTGGGTCTCCAGCTCCAGCTTGCCTGCCTCGATCTTGGAGAAGTCGAGGATGTCGTTGAGGATGCCGAGCAGCATCCTCGATGAGTGTTCGATCTTCCGCAGCTGATCGCGCTGCTTGGCGCTCAATTCGCTTTGCGCAAGGAGTTGGCTGAGACCGATGACCGCATTCATCGGCGTGCGGATCTCGTGGCTCATGTTGGCCAGGAACTCGCTCTTGGCCCGGTTCGCTTGCTCGGCTTCCTGCCGGGCTCGCACCAGGGCCTCCTGCTGCTGCCGGCGCTCGGTGATGTCGTCCTGGACACCGAAGTGGCCGGTGACGCGGCCATATTCATCGTGCAGGCAGGTATAGTCCCCAAGGATGATGATGGGCGTGCCATCCCCTTTCTGCTCATGCGTCACCGCATGGGCCCGGCCTTGATCGAAAATCTCCCGAAGCACGGCGCGACCGTGCTCAAGCTGTTCCTCGGGGAAAAAGTCCCGGTAGGTGCGGCCGATGAAATCCTCACGGTCAGCGCCATATTGATCGAGCATGGCCTGATTGATCTTGGTCATCCGCTGATGGGCCACGACATAGTCAAGCAGCGATTCTTTCTCCGCCTCTGAGGCCGCGTGCCAGTCGATCGGCTCATCGAGCATCATGAAGAAAAAGCCCATGATCGACTGATTGAAGAATTCCTCGAGCAGCGCCTTGCTATCGTTCAACTCCTGCTCGGCCCGGACTCGGTCGGTGATATCGTGCACATACCCGTGCCAGAGGGTGCTGCCATCGGCCAGGCGCTCCGGTGTGGCGTGGCCCTCCAGCCAGGCCGTGCCTTTTAAGGGGTGCTGGATCCGGTAGCTGTAGCGCCAGGGTGTGAGGGTCTCGGCCGATTGCTCAATGCTCCGGTAAACCCCTTCCCGGTCGGCCTCCCAGACGACTTCGAAGAGGCGATCGGCGCACTCCATGGCCTCTTGAGGCGTGATGCCGTAGATCTTCTCAATGCCCTCGTTGGCGTAGACGAAAGCCGAGCTTCCGTCAGGCCAGAGGCGGTATTGATAGATGAATCCGGGTAGCTGCGCGGCGAGATTGGCCAGCTGCTCCCGCGCCCGCTCGGACTCCTGTTGAGCCCGCTTGACCTCCGTGCGGTCCTCGTAGACCGCAACCACTTCGCCGGAAGAGAGCCGGAAGATCCGGTTCTCGCGCCAGCCGGTGATCCGTTCGTCCTGGTAGGCGGCCAGCGGGAGCTCTTCGGGCACGCCGGTGTCAGCCACCCGCTGCAGCGCCGCGAGCAGGCCCATCTCCTCGACACCCGGGAAGCATTCGGCGAGCGTCTGGCCGATGAGTTCATCTCGGGATCTCTGTTCAATGCGCTCGGATGCCGGGTTGAGATCGATGAACTCGAAATCCCGTCCCTGATCCACCGGGCGGTACACGGCCACGCCACTGCCGGTCTGCTCGAAGATCCCGGCGAAGCGTTCCTTGGCCGCCTGCAGGGCTTGCTCGGCGCGGTGCTGTTCGGTGATATCGAGCACGAACCCGTCCAGGTGGACCACATCGCCCTGGGCATTGCGCACGGCAACCCCACGCTCCTGGACCCAGCGTAGTGAGCCGTCCCGGTGCTGGAGGCGGTATTGCACCTCCCAGGGACGGTTTTCGCCCACTGCCTCGGCGATGGCCTCATCGACCCCGGCCAAATCATCCGGGTGAATGAGCTGGGCGTAGGAGACAGTGGCATTGTTGACCAGTTCGTCGCTGGCGTAGCCGGTCACCCGCTCGGCCGCCTGACTGACCAGAAGCATGGTCCAGTCATCGTCGTCGAGGCAGCGGAAGGTGATCCCCGGGACGTTATCCATCAACGAGGCGAGCTGGTTGTTGGCGTCCTCCAGCGCTTGTCGGGTCTGCTCGATGTCGGAGATATCCTGGATGATCGACCAGATGACCTCGCGCCCCTCCGGGGTGGTGGTCTTGAAGCCGTGGAGCAGGACCGGATAGCAGTGGCCGTCCTTGTGGATGTACTCCTTTTGGAACGGCCCGTAGCGTCCAGTGCGTTGCAGCGACTCGATCTGCTCGAGTTCCTGCGGTCGATACGCCTCCGGGGTCACGTCCCAGTAGCTCAGCGCCCGGAACTCCTCGCGGGTGTAGCCGGCGGGCTCGTTGATGGCGTCGTTGAAATCGAGGAACTCGCCGGTGTGGAAGTCGTTCATGGCGATACCAACCGGCGAGAGTTCGAAGAGCCCGCGGAACTTGGCCTCTGCCGCGGCGAGGTGGCGGAGGTTCTCTTCCTCCTCGGTTACATCCTGGTTGACGCCCACGACCCGCACCGGGGCGCCGGAGGCATCGCAGACCACCTGGGCAAGCCCGAGCAGGGTGCGGAATCGGCCGTCATCCGCGCGGCGGATGTCCATCCGGATATTGAATGGAGTGCGGGTGGCTACCGCCTCGTTCAGCGCAGCCACCGCGCTATCGCGGGACCCGGGTAACAGGGCCTCGGCCCAGTCCTCGAATGAATGACCGAAAGTGGCCGGGTCCACACCGTAGAGGCGGAACATGCCCTCATCCCACTCGAGCCGTCCACTGGTCAGGTCGTAGTCCCAGATGCCGATGTTGGCGGCCGAGGTCGCCAGGTGCAGGCGCTGCGAGAGCTCCTCCTGAGTCCGTTCCGCGTCTTTTTCGGCGGTGACATCATGCTCAACGCCGAGCAAGTGGGTGGGTGTGCCCTCGGCATCGCATTCCACACGGCCCGTTGAGCGCAGATACCGGATCGCCCCATCCGCACGCCGGATGCGGTAGGTCAGATCCCAGGCGGTGTGGCGGTCAAAGGCCTCGCGAAAAGACGCCTCCACCCGTGCCCGGTCCTCTGGGTGGACGTGCTCACGCCAGAGCGCCTCCGTCCACCACGGAACGGGACCAGTGGATGGATCTGTCCCCGGGTGCCCATACAGCGTAAGCAGTTGCTCGTCTGCCGTCACACGGCCTGACTCGAACTCCTGCCGCCAGAAGCCCGCCCCAAGACCTTCGCGCAGTAGACTGAGCTTGGTCTCCGCATCGGACGGCTTTTCTTCCGGCGCGCCTTGCTCGCCCAACCGTTCCACCTGGATCTCGACCCCGCCAAACTTTATTGATCAAGGATATAGTACCCCATCCTACTCAATGACCACAAAAATTATCCTCCTTCCGCTGAGCGAGGGCCTGTCAGGCTGATTGGGGGTTATCCAGAGTTTCGGGCTCCTGCTGGCAGGCTGGTGTCGGATGCCCCCGTATGGCCGTAAGCACGCGCTCTTCCAGGTTGGCCAGTGCGCCGGGGCGCAGGTGTACCCCTCTTTTTTGAGCAGGGTGCTCGAGCTCGGCCCGGATCTGCCCCGGCGTGTCTCCGATCACCAGGATGCGGTGGCAAAGCTGGACGATTTCCCGTACGTCGTGGCTGACGAAGACCGCAGCTACGCCCGAGTCCACCACCCGCTCGCGAACCAGCTCGAGCAGTTCGGCTCGGTTGATGTAGTCCAAGCTGGCAAAAGGCTCGTCCATCAGCAGCAAGTCCGGATGAGCAGCCAGCGCACGGGCAATCCCCACCCGCTGGCGCATGCCGCCGGAGAGCTGCGCTGGGTATTGGCGGGCCGCCGCTTCCAGACCGACGCCGCGCAGCGCCTCCAGTGCGCGAGGCTTCTCCGTCCGGGGCAGCACCAGCTCGATATTGCCCTGTGCGGTTAGCCAAGGGAGGAGATGGGGTTCCTGGAAGACCATGCCCAGTCGACCGTAATGGCGCCGGATGGTGCCGGTGTCGGGTGTTTCGCGTCCGGCGATCAGGCGCAGCAGGGTGGATTTGCCGCAGCCACTGGCGCCGGTGACCCCGACGACCTCGCCGGGGGTCACGGCGAGGTCGACTGCCGATAGGCCCCCGCCGCCGGAGAAGATGCGGCTTGTGCCTTCCAGGGCGACGACGGGACCGCCGTGCCGGGTTGCCAGGGCTGGATCCGTGGGCCCTAGGTCGGTCTGGTTACGCATGTTGGAGCCTTCGTTCGATGAGTTGCCGGCCGGGATGAATCAGCAGGTACTCCAGCGCCAGTCCGAGGGTGACGATCCACAGGACGTGGGCATAGACCGTCGTCACGGCGCCGTAGAGGTAGCTCCCCCAGAGCGATTGCCCCAGCCCCGCATCGCTTGCGAATGCCTCGGCCATGATCACTGCGCGCCAGCTGACCGATAGCGCCCCGGAGGCCGCGCCGGCCAGGGTCAGCGCCAGGTGGGGGAGCAGGATGCGGGTCAGGCGGGTGTACCAGTCGAGCTGGTACACATGGGCCATGTCCATGATGCCCCGGTCGATTTGCGCAATGCCGTGGCTGGTGGCCATGTAGATCAGAGGCAGCGCCATGCTTACGCCCACCAGCACCGGAGGGCCGGCGCCGATGCCGAGCCAGAGGACCGCAAGGACCAACCAGGCGATATGCGGGGCTGCCTCGATCAGGACGATGACCGGGTGCAGCGCCCGCTGCAGGGTTGGCCATCGTGCCGCCCACAGTCCGATGGTCACGCCGCCGAGCACTGAGAACAGGAAGCTGAGCACGACGTTGCGCAGCGTCACCGCGGTGCTCGCCCAGTGCTCGGTGGATTGAAGGAAGCCTCCGAGTTCAACGGCGACGGTTTGCGGATCCGGCAGGATGGAGTCCGGCACTTGCTCAGCGGTGACCAGCCACAGCGCTGCAACGCCGAGGAGTCCAGCCCAGGGTGGCCAGCTGGTCCAGAGGCGGCGCTGGTTCATCAGTCCTCCGTGCGAGAAGTCCGAATGGGGCGGGCGGGGGGCGGTGCGCGGCAGGGGGCGCGGGATCGGTCAGAGGCCGGCCGGTGGCTGCGTGTCGAAGACCTCGCGCAGGTAGTCATCCACGGCCTGACGCGTGTCCTCATCACCCTCCGGATTCCACACCACCCGCTCGCTACGGAGCATGCGCAGTAGCGCCGCCTCGGGGATCGGCATTTCGAAGAAGGTGTCGAATCGCTCGGCGGTGATGCGGGCGGCTTGCTCGTGGTTCTCGGGGGCGGCCAGCCAGTCGGTGACGGTCTCGATCCCCTGCATCAGGGCTTGTCGCTGCTCGTCGTCGACTTGGTCCCGCACGGCCCAGATGGCCCCCAGCGGGATCCGCACGTCGAGCTGTTGCTCAAGGGCCTGGGCCGGGTCCAGCTCAATGGCCCATTGCTGCTCCCAGTCGTCGGCCGCCTGCTGGTGGAGGATCAGGCTGATCAGCGGCTCCGGCGCGGCGACGCCCTCAGGGGCGCGCCGGGGGTTCCGAGCCTGGGCCAGTAATGCCATGCCGGCGCCGCTACTGGCGAAATCCGGCGTGATGCCGTGTTCGGTAAGGGCTCGCTCTGTGACCACATGGGGTGGGGTCGAAAGCCCGGGCGCGACTAATACCTGGTTGCCATCTGTCGCTTTCGCTCCGGCGCCGTCCTCAGGGGTGAGCAGATAGATGCCCTGCCAGACCCAGGGGGCGACTAGCTCGAGTTGATCGAGTCCACCCTCCACGAATCGCACGCCCCCCACAAGGTTGAAGAAGGCGAAATCGGTGCGGCCGTCCTGCACCATGGCGCGCATGGCCGATGGATCGCCCGCGGGGTTCGGTACCAGCTCGAGTTCGGCGTCGGGGAGGAACTCGTCCTGTCGCTGCTCGAGGATGAATACCGGCACCGCATTGGGATCGGGGGGCAGCGCGACGCGTATCTCCGTCGGCCCGGAGGCGTCGGCGGCAGTCAGAGGGATCCCGACCAGTCCAGCGAGGGCGAGGGCGAGGCGTTTCATGGGGGTTATCTATATAATGTTGGATTGAATGGTTTATGATAACGATTCGCATTCGTACGTCAAGCTCGGGTCCGCTCGCTCCGATTGGCGCCCCGGCATGCGTTCCGGGGCGCCAATCGGGCGATCTGCAAGGGCGTGCCCCCCGAGCGTTAGCCCGAGGTACCCTTTGACCCCGCCTCGTCCTTGGCCTCGGTCTCGCCGGCCTGGTT